>DATHCE010000001.1:0-8086 GCA_035319685.1 Bryobacteraceae bacterium
GCGCACGCCGGGACCGCGTTGAGGTAGCGGTCCTCCCTTTCGGGACCACGCGTAAAATCCAGCTCTTCATAACGCGCTGCCGGGAGCAAGTGATCTGTCGTCGCCAAGCCGCCAATCATGTGCTCGGCGTCAGCAAGTTCGACGCCGCAGTAGACGCACTTGCCTTTATGATCGAGCCAACCCATCAGCGCCTCGATACGGGCGAACGTACGCCAGTAGTATCCCGGCAGCCTCTGTAGGTCTTGGGCCGCCTGTCGAAGTCGAGTCCGATATGACATTGCTCAATTACACCATAGCCTATACCTGAACGGAGCCCGCGGTGCGGGCCTCCTCGCGCAGTTCCTCGAAAGCGGCCGCCGGATTCACAGTGTGAAAAATAGACGACCCGGCCACGATCCACTCCACGCCCGCCCGCACCACGTCGGAAACGTTTTCCTTGGTGATGCCCCCGTCCATCTCGATCGGGAGCTGCAATCCGCGTTCCCTTTTCTTCCGCGCCAGGCGCCGGACCTTGTCGAGCGCGTTGGGGATGAAACGCTGCCCGCCGAACCCCGGATTGACGCTCATCACCAGAACGTAATCGGCCACGTCGAGCACTTCATCGAGCATCGCCACCGGCGTCGCCGGATTGATCACCACTCCCGCGCGCGCTCCTTCGCTCTGGATCATGCGCAGCGTGCGGTCCAGATGAATCGAGGCTTCCTGATGCACCAGCACCTGATCTGAGCCGGCCTGAATGAACGCCGGCGCGTAACGATCCGGGTCGGTGATCATCAGGTGCACGTCGAACGTCATGCGCGTGATCTTCCGGAGCGATTCGATCACCGGCGGACCGATGGTGAGATTCGGCACGAAATGCCCGTCCATCACGTCCAGGTGAATCATCCGGCATCCGGCGTGTTCGAGCGAGGCAATCTGTTCGCCCAGGCGCGAGAAATCGGCGGAAAGAATGGACGGCAGAACCTCGATCACGGCAAAACCTCGATCATTGCAAAACCTCGATCATCGCCTTCGATCAGCGTATCACGGCTGGTTTTGAGAGCACGGCCGCGAAGAAGCCGTCGCCGGGATCGACGCCGGGAATACGCATGCAAATCCGGGCGTCGTGGCCCCGGATGACGTCTTCATTCTCCTCGCGCTCGAGCGAACAGGTCGAATAAACGAGAGTCCCGCCAGGCTTCAAATGCGCGAGACCCCCGGCGAGAATCTGCTTCTGCTTCTGCTGAAATCCCAACAGGTCTTGAGGCTTCAGCCGCCACTTGATTTCGGGATTGCGGGCGAGCGTGCCGGTTCCCGAACAGGGCGCGTCGATCAGGATTCGATCGAAATTCGCGCGGAACGGCAGCGGCCTCGAGGCATCCAGCGCCACGCGCATCGCCTCGCCCGGAACCTCTCCGAGCCTCGATAAATAGCGGTCGCCCGCAATGACGCGTCCCCCCGCCGCGATGGCCTGCGCGGTCTTGTTGCCGGGCGCGGCGCACAAATCGAGAACGCTCATCCCCGGCTCGATTTCAAGCAGCGGAACAATGGACTGCGCGCCGATATCCTGCTGGCGCCCGGTCTCGGCGTTGATATAAACCTGCGGCTCGGCGAGCGCCGCGCCCGCGATCTTCTCCGCCGTTTCCTCTCCGAACTGCGCGTCCCATCGCGCGAGCATCCATTCCGGGATGCTCCATCGAACGGCGCGGCTCGGCCATGCGACCGCGTCGCGATTCACCTTGCGCAAAACGGCGTTGACCAGTCCCGCGGCCGATCGCTTGCGCGCGCGCTTCACCATCTCGACGCTTTCAACGACCGCGGCGTGCGCCGGAATCCGGTCGAGGTATCGAAGCTGAAAAATCCCCATCCGCAGCGCGATGCGGACTTCCCGGTCCAGCCCGGTGCGCCGCCCCGAAAAGTGTTCGATCAGAAAATCGAGCTGGCTCTGATAGCGCAGCGTTCCCATCACGATCGATTCCGCCAGAGCCGCGTCGCGTTCGGAAAGCGTTTCACGGCGCAGCAGATCCGACGCGTACGCGCCGTCCTCGACGCGTTCGAGAATTCGAAATGCAGCCTCGCGCGCAGGCGACACATTCCTGTTCATTCGGGCCTGTTCATTCGGGCCTGTTCATTCGCGCCTGTTCATTCGCGCTCATTCGCGGCCAATAACGCCCCCGCCACATCCCAATCGCCAATGATCGGGTTTTGGAGCATCGCCAGCCGCGCCAGTTCGCGCGAGCCCGTGATCGCCGCGCGAATCGTCATGCGTTCGTAAGCTTTCACGCTGTCGACGAGCCCGCGCACCGATTCGGGCAATCGGCCGGCCTTTTGGGGAACCGCGCCTGCGCGGCTGACCTCGCAGGCGACCTCGACCACGTCGTCATCCTCCAAATCCTCGATGGCGCCTCGATTGGGAACGTTCACCACGATGGTCCGCGGCTCTTCAGCCAGCAGCGCTTCCATCACTTCGATCGCGATGCGATGATAGCCCGTCGCGGTTTCGAAGGGATCGGACGGGGCTTCGTTTGCCGACGCGGATTCGAGCTTCATGTAGCTCGCATTGCGCGCCGCGAGATACTCGCGATAAGTGGAAACCGCCTGGCGGGGCGATTGCGCCAGCCGTTCCATCAGCTCGGCATTCATGCGCCCGATTTCCGCGCCGCGCGTGGTGCCCGATCGCCGCTGATTGGCCAGCGCACGGCGTCCGCGGTAATAGAAAAAAAGATATTCGGTGGGAATCAGCCCGAGCGCGCGGATCAGCGCGGGATCGAACAGAGCGCCGGGATACAGGCGCTCGAGCGCGCGGTCGTCGGCGAGCAATCGCGCGGTCACGTCGACGCCCGCAACGCGAACGCGCCGGATCCAGCCGAGATGATTCAAGCCCGCATAATCGCACTCGGCGGGCGAGCCCAGCACTTCACTCACGCGATGAAATAACTCCGCCGGCGTATCGCAAATGCCGATCGCGCGAACCGAGGTGTGGCGAGTCAGAGCCTCGCTGATCAGTCCGGCGGGATTCGTGAAATTGATGAGCCACGCATCCGGCGCCATTTTTTCGATCACGCGAGCCTGTTCGATCGCAACCGGAACGGTGCGCATAGCCATCGCGAATCCGCCGGGTCCTGTGGTTTCCTGACCCGCGAGCCCGTGTTCGACCGCGATCCGCTCGTCGCGCGCCCGCGCCGCGATTCCGCCCACGCGAATGCTCGACAGCACGAACTCGGCGCCCTCGACGGCCGGCCCGAGCTCCGGAACAACGGTGATGGGAAATGTTGCAAGCTCGCGCGCGAGCGCCGCCATCAACTCCGCGCGTTTCCTGTCGATGTCGAACAGCGCCAGCTCATCGATGGCGATCTTCGATTGCGCGAGACCGTAAATCAGCAGCGGCGTCCGCACGCCTCCCCCGCCGATGAGCGCTATTTTTCGAGACAAGCGATCTCCTCCGGCGTCGGGAAGGCCGCGATGCCGCCCAATGCGCGCGTCGACAACGCTCCGCACGCGTTGGCCAGGCGCAGGCATTGTTCCGGACTTTTTCCCCGCAGCCATCCATACAAAAAACCGGCGTTGAAACAATCGCCCGCGCCGGTGGTGTCGAGCGCCGCAACCGACGGGGGCGCGCCATGAACAATGCGATTCCCGATCAGCATCGCTGCGCCGCGCTCGCCCATCTTCAGCACCACCATTCGGGCGCCGGCCTGCGCAAAGGCGCGCAGCATCGCTTCCGGATTGCCTTCGCCGGTCATGCGCGCGGCTTCGACCTCGTTCGGAAAAAACACATCGACCAGAGGAAGCGCGGCCATCGCCTCGCCCGTCGCGTGCGGGAATCCGACATCGAGAGAAATGGTCATGCCGCGCATCCGCTCCAGCAGATCGCGATCGGCGGGCGCTGCCCAATGCAGGTGCCGTGCGTTGAATTCCGCGGTCCGCGCAATTTCGCGAAACCTGCGATTCGCGCCGGCATAAGTGACGAACGCCCGGTCGGGCGCGCTCGAAACGGCGACCGTAGTCCCCGTGGATTCGCCGTTCACGGCGCGAATCCCACGCGTGTCGACGCCGCTGCGGGCCAGCGTTTCGACCAGCCATGCGCCGTCTTGGCCAACCGCGCCCACGATTCCCACGTTCATTCCCAATCTCGCGAGTCCCATGGCCGCGATCGCCGCGCCGCCGCCGGCCTCGCGCCGGAAATGCCGGGCCAGAGCCTCCTCGCCGGGTTGCGGCCAGCGGTCCAGCCCGCTCATCACAAGGTCGATGTACAACTCGCCGGCGGTGATTACGTCCAGGGCCATTCGTTCGCGCTCTTCGCTCTCCACAAGTATGCCGCGATGCCGACGGCCAGCATGGCAAAGCCGGCGGCGATGTAAACGGTTCCGCTGGTGACGATGATGTAAGTCCAACCGGCGAACGCGATCAGGCTCGGCAGCGGATACAGCCACATCCGGAAAGGACGCGGGATGTCCGGACGAGTCGCGCGCAGCATGGTCGCCGCGCCGACGACCGCCAGCGATCCAATCAGCGTCTGAATGACAATGAGGGTTTTGACGATGGATTCGAGATCGAAAAGACAGCCGGCCGCCGAAGCAATTCCGACAAATAAAACCGAAAAAGACGGAAAATGCCCGCTCGGATCCAGGCGCGCGAAGGCGCGAAAGAATCGTCCGTCCGCGGCGGCCACATAAGGAACGCGCGAAAATCCGAGCATTCCGCCGAAAACGCTGGCAAATGCCGTCACCAGAATCAAAACGGTGATCGCCGCGGCCGCGTGCGGGCCGTGGAGCCGATCCATAAACTCGCTCGCGACATAGGTCGACCGCATCGCCTGCTGCCACGGCAGCACGCCGAGGATGGTGAAATTCATGACCAGGTACAACGCCGCGACGGCGCCGATCGCGGCCAGAATCGATCGCGGAATCGTGCGCGCCGGCTTGCGGATTTCCCCGCCCAGAAGGCACACCGTGTTGTAACCGCCATAATCGTACGTCGCAAACAGAGTCGCGCCGCCGAGGCCGATCCAGAAATCGCGGGTGAGGCGGAACGCGCCCGGCGGCGTATCCATAATCATCGCAAGACGCGCATGAGCGAGGCCGTCGGCGACGATCCACAGCCCGGCGAACATCACCAGGCACCAGATCGCGATGCTCCACCGTCCGATGCTCTGGATGCGGCGATAGATCAGCGCGCAAGCCACCAGGCACACCGCCATAGCGATCATTTTCCGTGCCGTTTCCGTCAAATGCGGCCACAAATATAAAGAATATTGCGAAAATCCCACGGCTCCCGACGCCAGCGTCAGCGGGAATTGCGCCATTAATTGCCACAAAAACAGAAAACTCATCAAACGGCCCAGCCCGTGCGGACCATAAGCTTCGAGCAGATAGCGATACGGCCCGCCGGATTCCGGCATCGCCGCGCCGAGCTCGGCCCACACCAGTCCATCGCAGATAGACACGGCGGCGCCGAGAATCCATCCGAGCATCGCCTGCGGGCCGTGCATCGCGGAAATCAGCAGAGGAATGGTGACAAAGGGACCTATGCCGATCATGGTCAGCATGTTGGCCGCGGTCGCCTCGCGGAATCCGAGGCCCCGTTCGAGCGTGGTCACTTCTTCCCGAAACTGATCAGGTTGGCGAACAGCCGGTACGCCCCGGCGACGCCGGCCGGAAGCTGGCGATAAAACGCGTAAGCGGCATAGGTGAACGTGCCTTGGCCATAGTGCGCTTGCAGCAGCCCGCCCTTCTGCGGGCGCTGGTCGCGATCGTGACATTCGAGCAGAGCTTTGTACTCGGGCGCCCATTCGCTCATGAATTTCGAGCCGCGCTCCTCCACCCATCCGTCGAAATCGGCGGCCGTGATTCGATTCGGCGCGAGAAACACCGGATTCGACGGATCGAGAACCGTGATCTTCGCGTCTTCCTCGGACACTTCTTCGGCGTCGCGGCCCATGCGAAACAGGAACGGGCCGTACTGGATCGCGTCGAACTCCGGCGTCTGATACTCGACGATGAGATTGCCGCCGTTTTTCACGTAATCGAGCAACCGGCCGTTGTAGGTCGCGTAATCCGGCCGCACGGCGGAAGCGCGGATGCCGACCAGAATCGTGTCGAACCCGGAAAGATCCGCGCTCGCCAGATCGGAAGCGGAAAGCATCCGGGGCGTCACTCCGATGTGTTCCAGCGCTTCGGGGATCTCGTCGCCGGCGCCCATGATGTAGCCGACTTTCAATCCCGGCGCGACTTTCACATCTACCGCGGTCAGTTCCGTCACCGCCGGCTCGTAAAGGCGCCGCGTTTCGAGGTCGCGATGCGCGATCACTTCGTAGCCTTCGCTATAGGATCTGCCTGCCGATTCGGCGATCGCCTGAATCGTGTAAATTTTTCGAGCCGCGGCGCCGGCGACGGAAACGTGAAATCGCGCGTTCTGAATTTCGCCTTCGTGCGTGAAATGCAGATCGGCTTGGGCGGGCGCGGCGGACCAGCCGGAGGGAAGCGCCAGGTGAACCTTCACGTCCGCGGATTTCGTGTTGCTGGTCACCTGCGCCTGGACATCCACGTCAGGCGATTCCTGTTCGACCGGAATCACGCCGAGCTTCGGCGACAGGAGAACGCTGATCGCCGGTGCGATGGCCAATGCGTGGCGCTGCTCGCCCAGGGCCGGATCCATCGAAACAATTTGTGCGGGCTGCGTCAGCTGGAATTTCGCGCCCGCGACGGTGTAGCTCGCGGTGCCGGCGATCGGCGGCGGCGCATACGGCAGGCCGGTGTATTGAGGATCCTGGATCCGATAGATCGAGTCGCGGTAAGGATCCTTGCGCGACCAATAGGGCCGGGTCAGATCGGCAGTGTCGCCGATGGTCACGTCGAAATTCTGCTTCACCTGCTGGTTGTAGCCGGGCGAGGCGGGCGGCACGGGCGTCGAGGAAACGCGAATGTCGCCGCGCACGCTCAGGCCCAGCTCGACATCTTCCATCTTCAGGTTCGCGCGATTGGTGAAGATCGCCCCGATCGAGAATTTCTGGCCGGGCGTCACCACGGCGAACGCGTTCCGCGGCTCGGCCGTTACTTCGAAAGAAATGCCGGCGAGCAGGTTCGCGGCGTCGACGAACTCATCCTCTTTATTGTGCAGGCGGAACAGCAGTTCATACCTGGCGGAATCATCGAGGGACGCGCCGCTCACGTTGCTGATTACCGCGCGCAGATTGCGCAGCGCCGGCGCGATGTGCGCTTCGATCACCCGAGACGGATCGCGCGCGTCGAAATCCCGAATCGCGCCGGCAACATCTTTATCGATCTCCTCGAGCGCGATTTCCAGGTTCAACGCGGGCGCCAGCTCGGCCAGACCTCGCAGCGAAGTATCGAGTCCGTCAAAAATGCTGTTCTCGCGTGCGGGTTTTTCCGGGAGCGCGGAATCGACCAGCACCACCGCCGAAATCGACGGGCCGGGTCCGGCGCGGCGCGCGCCGGTGCCTTGCGACCGCTGAAAACTCAATCCCATGGATGCGAACTGCCGATACGACATGCCGATCATCGGATCGTAAACGCCGGTGTCGATGGGGATGGCGCCGGGCTCGTCTGGCGCCGCGTTGCGATAAAGCTTTTTCACCTGCCAGGGCCGCAGACCTTCGCGAAGCTGCTCGGGGAAACGATTCGGATCGGCGGCGGCTTTAAAGACCTCGATAGCCATTCGTCCGGCGGCCTGATGATTGCCGTGGCCGTCGCGCGGGTCGCCGCGGAATCGCGAAACGATGACGTCGGGCCGGTAGAGACGCACGACGCGCACGCAATCGCCCAGGACATTTTCCTCGCCCCAGTGCTCCATGGTTTCGTCCAGGCGTTTGGAGAAACCGAAGTCGGCGGCGCGAGTGAAAAATTGATCGACGCCGTAATATCGGCCGGCGGCGAGCAGCTCTTCGGTGCGCACGATGCCCAGCGCGTCGAACAATTCAGGCCCGATCAGGTTCGCGCCGCCCTCGCCGCGCGTCAGCGTGAGCAGGCCGGTGCGCACGCCCTGCGATCGCGAGAGCCAGGTGAGCAAGCCCCCGTCCTCATCGTCGGGATGCGCGGTGATGTGCAGCACGCCGGCCGTGGTGCGCAATCGCAGGAGGCTTTCATAG
>DATHCE010000002.1:0-6099 GCA_035319685.1 Bryobacteraceae bacterium
TTTGCTGATGGTTCCCTGGTGGAGGCGTTCGCGGCCGGCGCGATTTGCGCTGGTTTTCATGCTGGCCGACTGGGCGATTATGGCGTCGACGCGGGGCGCCGGCGGCGCGATCCATCACACCGTGCTGCTGTGGCCCATGCCGCAGATGTTTATTGCCGCGACTTTCGCGTCGCCATGGCCGCGGGCTTCGCGAGCCGCGGGAGCTGTGGGAGTCGCCGGACTGGCGCTGGTGTTGATGAATTTGCTGGTCATCAACGAGTACGTCTCCAAATTCGAACGCAACGGCGCGGCCGGCAATTTTACCGATGCGCTCTATCCGCTGTCCAACGCCCTCGCCGATTCCTCCCGCCCCATCTACGTGATCGACTGGGGAATGCTGAACACGCTCTCGCTGTTCCATAAGGGCCGCCTGGAACTCCGCGCGGGAGATTTTCCGTTCGTCAACGATCACCCCGGCGCGTTCGAGCAGCGGATCGTCGCAGCGATGTTCGCCGATCCGAAGACGCTGTTCATTGCGCACGTGCCGGGCCGCGAAGTGATCCCCGGCGTCCGCGATCGGTTCGATCGCACCGCTGCGAAAGCCGGCAAGCGCGAGCAGATGGTCCGGACCATTGCTGATTCCAATGGCCGTCCGGTGTTTGAAATTTTCCGTCTGGCGCCGGCTCAGGCCGCGCCTTGATTTCCCGTCTGCGATGTTCCATTCTGTCTCAGTTTGCGTGTCCCAGGTCCACAAAATAGGCCGGTTTCGAGAGCTCAAGTAACGTCGCCTCAGTAGCTTGGGATTAGGCGAGCCGCGTGCAACCCAAACTACTTCCATGGGTACGCGAATGATATCGTGCGCGGTTCTGCTCGCGGCGGCCGCCGGAGCGACCACGCTCCAGCAGTTGACCGTTGACGATATGATCCGGCAATCGACGGCGATCGTTCACGCCAAGGTGACCGGTTCCTACAGCGCATTCCTGGGCCGCACCATTTACACCCACTACCAGTTGCAGATCGAAGAAAATCTGACCGGGACGCTCGCCACGGCCGAAGCCGTAGTGCCGGGCGGAGCGGCCAAGGGATTGAGGCAGATGGCGGCAGGCGCTCCCACGCTCGCGCCCGGCCAGGATTACGTGCTGTTCCTGTGGACCAGCAAGTCGGGACTGAATCACGTGATGGGGCTGTCGCAAGGACTGTTCAACGTGATGCAAGATGCGGCCGGCAATACGGTGCTGGTGCGGCCGGCGGCAAACTCGCCCATGGTCAACGCATCCGGCAACGTGGTGAGCGATTCCGCGGTGACCATAAAGCTGGGCGATCTGAAAGCTGAAATCCAGAAGGTTGTGGGAGCGGGGAAATAGGCATGCGGCGGCTCGCGCGAGTGGCGATGATTCTGGCCGGGCTTGGCCTGCTGTCGCCATTCGCTTCCGCTTACTATTATTGGATTTATTTCGCGGGACGCAGCGGACCCTTTACCGCGATCCCGGTAAAGTTCGACCTGGCGGCCGGCGATCAGCACGGGGTTCAGAACAACACGGTCCCTTTCATGATTTCGACCGAAGGACCGACGGCGATGATGCCGGGCGACACTTTTTCCAATCTGGTCAATCAGATCCGCGCGGCGGCGAATGTCTGGAACAGCGTCGGGACCTCGGCAATCCGGCTCGCGTTCGGCGGTCTCTCCCCGATGACGACGCCGGATACGGCTCCCGAGGTCGATGTGGTTTTCAGCCCGGAAATCCAGCCAGGCCTGCTGGCGTTGACGTTGCCGACGACCGTCGACGTTCCGGCGGCCTACCTGGCCAACGGCGCGACAGCGCTTCCAATCGTAAACTCGCAGCTTCAACTGCGCCAGGATTTGACGGTCTACACCCAATCGAGTTGGTCGGATACGTTCTTTCTGGTTATCGTCCACGAATTCGGGCATTCGCTGGGGTTGCAGCATACGCTGACGTCAAGCGTCATGTCGACCCAGATTACGGCCGCGACCACGGCGGCGGCACCGCTTGCCGCGGACGACATCGCAGGAATTTCGCTGCTGTATCCGGCGGGCGGATATCCGGCCGGACTGGGCCGCATCAGCGGGACGGTGTCGCTGAACGGCAACGGAGTAAACCTGGCGAGCGTGGTTGCGCTTTCGACCAATGGAACCGCGATCAGTACGCTGACGAATCCGGACGGCACCTATCAGATCAGCGGAATCCCGGCGGGGCAATATTATGTGTACGCGCATCCGCTGCCTCCGGCCGCAGAAGGCGAGGCGTATCCGGACAACATCCATCCGCCGCAGGATCTGACGGGCGACCCATTTCCGGCGAATACGTCGTTTGGAACGCAGTTTTACGGCGGCACGACGGATTGGACGCAGACACCGCAGGTGACCGTGACGGCGGGGAACACCTCGGGGAGCATCAATTTCAGCGTGGCAGGGCGGCCGGGTCCGGCAGTTTCGTCGATGACGACGTACGCGTACCTGGGACCGAATGGGCAGACGCCGGTCAGCCAGCCGGACGTTCCAGCGAGCTGGTACGGATGGTTGGTTTTCACGGCTAACGGGATCGTGGGGAACGGGAATCAAGTTGCGCCGGGGCTGAATGTCAGCGTCATCGGAGGAGCGGCGCAAGTGAATCCGGCCACGCTCGCGTTTTTTGAGGCGGTGCCGCAATCGAACGGCACCGTCGCGGATTATTTGCAGATCGCGCTGTATCCGAATTCGCAGATTCAAACGCCGACTCCCACGGCTTTGGCGGTAACGTTGAACGGCGATCTGTATGTTCTTCCGGCCGCGTTCACGGTGGTGCCGAATGCGGCTCCCGCGATCACGTCGGTAACGGGGACGACGGACAATCTGGGCAACGCGACCGCGACCATCTACGGATCCAACCTCAATCAAAGTACGCGTATCATGTTCGACGATTCGCCGGCTACGCTGGTGCGCGTCAACAGTGACGGAAGTCTATTGGTGTCGGCTCCGCCGGCGACGGCCGGTTATAAGGCCGCGGTGGAAGCGCTGTCCAGCGACAATCAGACCTCTTCGCAAGCGTTGGGGAATTCGCTTCCGGCGCAGTTCACCTACGGCGCGCCAGCCTATCCGACGATCAGCTTGAATCAGCTGGCCATCACGGAGGGCACCGACCAGATGGTGCAGGTGAACGGATACAACACGAATTTTGCCCAGGGGCAAGTGCAGGTGGGATTCGGCTCGAGCGAAATCGCAGTGAAATCAGTTTGGGTGATCAATCCGGGGCTTCTGTGGATGAACATTTCGGCGAGCGCGGCAGCGCCGGCGGGGACGACTTCGATCACGGTGGCCAGCGGCCTGCAAGTGGAGACATTGAGCAACACGTTTCAGATCGCAGCCGCGAATCCAGGCCAGGCGAGCCTGATGGCGCCGATCCTGAACCAGGCGACCGGGCTACCGGGAGTGCCGGCGGGCGGGGTAGCGCTCATCAACACGACCGGCCTGCCGTCGAGCCTGACGGGATGGACCCTCACGATTTCGAATCAACCCGCAACGTTCAGTTTCGTAAACGGGCAGATTATCGCGCCGCTTCCGCCGGGGCTGCTGCTGGGAGAGACGGTGGTGCAATTGACCTCGCCGAACGGGATGAACGTGCCCCCGGTGGTGATCGAGATCGATCCGCCGTCGCCGGCGGTGATTTCGGCAGCGGATGGAGCCGTCGCGCTGAACGCAACCAACGCGGCGAATCCCGGCGATACGGTGACGTTGACGGTGGAAAATCTGGCGGATGCCGACGGCAATTATCCGGCGCCATCCGATGTCAGCGTCACGATCGCGGGCATCGCGCAGACCGTGATCTCAGTGACTCCGGTCAACGGACAGGGCGCCGCGACCATTCAGTTCACGATTTCGCCGGGCGTGCCTTCGGGCGAGCAACAACTCACCGTCATGGTGGGGAATCGCGGCTCGGGAACTTACGCGATCAATATCGGCTCCTGACGTCACGTGATTCCCGCCAGTTTCCGGATGAATTCCCGGTCGCCTTCGAGAAAATCGTAATCGGACAAGCGGAGCGGATGCTCCCATGCGATCCGCTCGAACTGAAGGTTCTCGGGCTCACCTGAAAATTCGGTCACGCGATAAAAGTGAAGCGAAAATACAGGGCCGGCGCCGTAGCGGACGTCCTGGCGATGCAGTTGTTCGCCGATTTGCGCGTCGATGGCCAGTTCCTCGCGCAACTCCCGCGTCAGGGCGGCGCGAGGATCCTCGCCCGGCTCGACTTTGCCGCCTGGAAATTCCCACTTGAGCGCGTGGCGGGAGTCGCGTTTGCGCTGGCAGATGAGGACGCGGTCGTTTTTCTCGATGACGGCGGCGACCACCAGCATAAACGAAACCTTCTCTTGAAAAAAGGGAACAGACCGATCTGCCCGTTGGCGAAAACTCAGCTAGGCGTGCTGGGCTTGGACCTCCGGCGCACCGGTGCACGATTCGGGCGAACCAGGCCAGCTATTTGTTCGGTATTTGCCCAGAATGCGGCCGACCAACAGAACCAGAGGGAAAACGACCCGCTGAATGGCTCGGGGAGGCATCGCAACCGCCTGTGTGTGCCGATGCCGCCACAACACGTGGGCCAGGTAGAAGATCGGCGGCCTGCCGGACGGGCCGGCGTTGAGCACCGCAAAAATCGCCTGGAGGTAACGATCCAGGTCAACCGCCGGAATTGTCCGGCCACTGATCTCCAACAGATCTTCCCCGGCGTTCCACCATTGGTGAAAGACCCCGGCAGGAAAGGCCGCGGTCCCTCCGACGGGCACAACGATCTTCTCATTTCCGATTCGGGCTCCGAGTGTTCCCGCCGTTACGAGCCCTTCCTCACGCTCCTGGAAATGCGCGTGAAACGGAGGACCATTCATTCCGGGCGGCAACGAGCCGTCAATGGTCAAAACGACTTGGCCCTCGGCGTCACACACCCGGCGCATCCGCAGAATCTCTCCCGTGTGCCGATTCTCCAACTTCAGAAAGCTATCCATGGTTCATCCTTAGATATGCGGACCTCTTCGTGTCCCTTGCCTTCTGCAGCCTCCTGCTGGCAGGCCGCTTCAACGATCTTACCCAACCATACGGGCTGTGGAGTGGATATGTCCGGTATCATTCCATTTCAGGCTGGACCACTACGATTTTTCACTCAGCGATAATTGAAGCACGAATGCATAGCGAGCGTCTGCTCGATCATTTCCGGAACCCGCACAATTCCGGCGCGCTCGATCCGCCGGCGGTGAAAGTCGACGTGTCGAATCCGGCGTGCGGCGACATGCTGCGGCTGTGGGTGCGGTTCGAGGGCGATCGGGTCGCGGAGGCGCGCTTCCAGACGCGCGGGTGCATGGCATCGATCGCGGCGAGCTCGGCGCTGACCGACTGGATGAGGGGAAAATCGCGCGCGGAGCTTGGGACGTTGACCGCGGCCATGATCGAAGACGCGCTGGGCGGATTGGAGCCGGCGTCGAAGCACGCGGCGGTGCTGTGCGTCGACGGAGTGAAGCGATTGTTGCTCTGATCCGGCGCGTTCTCGGGTAGTAGGTAGTGTATCAGTTGATACACTACCGGCGCGTGCCGTTGCAGTATCCTGAACCTAATATGCATTGTCGAGCCATACTCGTTTTTCTGGCGGTTTTAATGGCGGCTTCTGCCCAAACACCGCGAACGAATGTCGAGAGCGGGCGCCGTTACGCGCGCATCGTGATTCGCGGCGGGCTGGTGGTGGACGGGAGCGGCACTCCGATGGCCGGTCCGAAAGATATCGTCATCGAAAATAATATGATCACCGACGTGGTGCCGCTCGATGCGGTTTCTTTATCGCAGGGCCGCGCGCGGCGTCCGGCGGGCGATATCGAGATCGACGCCACGGGAAAATATGTTCTGCCCGGCCTGATCGATGCGCACGTCCACACGCAGGATGAGCGCGGGGGGATCCCGCAGCCGCAGCAGTATGAGCTGAACATCTGGCTCGCCTGCGGGATCACCACGGTGCGCGACGTGGGCAGCGACACGCACAAGACGCTGGAGCTGCGCCGGAAAAGCGAAGCCGGCGAAATCGCCGCGCCGCGAATTTTCATCTATCCGATGTTCGGGAATCCGAAGACGCCGGAGCTGGCGCG
>DATHCE010000003.1:0-4125 GCA_035319685.1 Bryobacteraceae bacterium
TGATCCGAACCGAAAACGCCGGCACGACGCTCAGCTCCATGCGCTTGTCGCCGAAGTAAACGTCCTTAATGTAGCGGAATTCGACGGGCACATCCTTGACGACCTCCACGGTTCCCGCCTTCACGTGGAACACCGCGCGGAACGGCGTAGGGGCAAACGGAACGCCGAACTCTACGCCGGGCTCGAAAATATTGATCGCCGGATTCTCGGGATGTTTCCAGTAGTTATCGCTGAAATACGGCGTGGTCAGCTTCGCATTCCCGGGAACATGAACCTCCGCCGTGCAGGTGTAGACGGCGTCCTTCTTCGGCGATCCGGGCGCGCAGTTAGACGACGTGTCGAAGCCCTCGATCGCGACGCTTGAAATGTTCACATCGGCGGGCCCGCGATTCACGGCGAGGATGGACAGCTTAACCGGCTGCCCGGCGATCACGAGACCATCGTCGGCGACGGCGTCGAAGGTCAGGCCGTGCGCGAGCAAAACCGCATCCTCGTAATCGCGTTCTTTGATTTTCAACCGGAAATCGATTTCATAACGAGCCGAATCGGAAAGCCCGAGCGACCCGAGTTGCGCGCGCAGCGAGCGCACCGCAGTGAGTCCGGCCTCGACGGGCGCCGCCGTCCCGGCCTCGTTGCCCGCGGCAAACGCAGCTTGCGCCTGCTGCGCGTCATCGGCGAGCGCGGCCAGTCCCGCCGTCAATCCCTGCGGGGCATTCGCGCCGGCATATTGCGCGACGGCGACCAGGCGCGTATCGATGCCGTCGAACAGGTCGGTTTCGTGCTTGCCCATTTCGCCGGGGATGCTGGTGTCCATGAGCTTGTACCCGCCCGGACCCCCGCCGCGCCCGCCGCGTCCGCCCGCAAATCCCGGCAGCGCGGGCAGACCCGTGGTGCCCTGGCATTTATGATTGCCGCGCGCATCCGCGCCGATTTCGGCGCAGGTGCGGCCGAGCAGCGGATCGTACATCGCGGTATCCGGAATCGTGAGATTTTGTTCCGGCGCGGGAGCCTCGGGCGCGGCGCCGCGCCCGGCCGCGGGGACCACGCCGAAGCCGCCGGTGAAATAAAACTTGCGCGGCTTCCAGGGACGCAGACCCTGGCGGAGCTGCTCGGGATACTTCGACGCGTCGCCTGCTTCCTCGTAAGCCTCGCGCGCGAGAATCGTGGTCGCCTCGTGCGCCCGATCGCCGCCGCGACCCTGAATATTCATGGTCAAAAATACATCCGGCCGGAAAGTGCGGATCATGCGCACGAAATCGCCGACGATTTCCGTGCGTCCCCATTTGTCGATCACTTCCTGCGGGTCGAAGGAATATCCGTAGTCGATGGCGCGCGTGAAATATTGTTCGGCGCCGTCGAGCCGATGCGCGGCCAGAAGCTCGGAGGTGCGCAGCACGCCGATATCGCGAAACAGCTCCGGCCCGATCTCGTTCTGGCCGCCCTCGCCGCGATTGGTCTGGAGATCGATGGAGCGCAAGCCGCGGATGCGCGTGTACTGCACGAACAGTTGATTGTGTTCGTCGTCCGGGTGCGCGGCGGATTGCATGAACGTTCCGGAGACATTCAGCTTGCGCAGCGCCAGGCCGAGCGCGACGTGGCCGCCGTCGCGCGACACCAGCGAGTAATCCTTCCGGTTCTGGGCGACGATCGCGGTCGCCAATACCGTTACCAGCAGCGCCATTCCCGACGCGAGGGCGATGACCCGTCTTGTTTTGAAAATGAGGGACGTGAGAACGACGGAAGATTTGAGACGCGCCATAGGATGTTACATTATCCCACGCGCCGCCATTAACAATTGCGAATAGATTACGACGCGATCTCCACCAGCTTGCGCGAAGTTCCGTGTCCGCTGACGATTTTGACTTTGGTTCGCGCCACTCCGTAATGCGCGGCCAGCAACGCGATCAGCGCGTCGTTCGCTTTCCCCTTCTCCGGCGGCGCCGCGACTCTGATTTTCAACGTCCCATCCGCGAGGGCGCCCGCGATCTCGCTCCGGGAGCTCCGCGGAATCACCTTAATCCGAAGCATCATCGCATCAACAGCCCCGATAAACGGTGTAGCCGAACTGGTTGAGCAGCAGCGGCAGATGAAAATGATCGTTGATTTCGCGCACTTCGAAGGTTACCGCGACGGAAGGAAACAAAGTGTGCGGCATGTAGGCTGCCACGTCGAACATCAAGCGATACAAGCCTTGCGCGGCGGGCTCCCCGAACTCTTCAATGCTCCCGTCGTCGGTGGTGATGCCGCGTCCCACCTCGACCCATCCGTGACCGGTGACGAATACGTCGAGCTCGACTGGAATCCGCGCGGCGGGTTGTCCGCGAGTCAAGTCCAGGACCTGTGTGCTGATCATCATAGGACGCGGCCACACCCATGTTTACATACTATTGCAGATTCACGGTCCGCCGGATCAACCCCGCCGCGCCGGTGAGTCTGTGTGAAAACAGCGATTTTTGCCCCCGGCATGACTGCCGGGGCTTGCTCGGCCCTTGCCGCTCAACGACATCGTCAAGCCCTGCCAGTGATGGCGGGGGTCGCCGCTCTCGACCAGACCGCTATGCGGCGGGTCGCTTCCTACCAAAGCAGCTTCAGCCCGAGTTGAATCTGGCGCGAGGTGGTGGAGGTGCTGGTGATCAGGCCCGCTGTGGGCGAAACTCCACTCGGAGTGAAAACGACGGCATTGGGTGTATTGAAATTCGGGTGGTTCAAGACGTTGAAAAATTCCGCCCGGAACTGAAGGTTCATCCGTTCCCCGATCCTGGTGTCCTTGAACAGCGAAAAATCCCAAGTGGCCAGACCGGGCCCAAGCAAGGTGTCGCGGCCGAGGTTTCCGTAGAATCCACTGCTGTTGGGCGGCGCCAGGAAGGCGTTCGGATTGAACCATTCGTTGGGATTGCCCAAAATAACGGGGCCGGTGAATGCAGGGTTCACGAAGGGGCGCACGGGATTCTTCGAGTCGCCTGTGTTGGCCGGGTTGTAGCTCAATTGAGGAGTGAACGGGAACCCGCCTTGAAGCGTCACGATGGAATTGACGGTCCAGCCGCTCACCAGTTTTTCGGCGCCGCCCGCGCTATTCAGAAACTGCTTGCCGGCGCCGAACGGCAGCGCGTAGCTTACATTGATCACGGCGACGTTGCGGACGTCGAAGTTCGCCAGACCCCAGTCGGCATGCAGGTCGAAGGGGTTGGAGACCAGCGCCGGCTCGCCTCCCGAGGTGGTGGCATTGGGGGAATCGCCGTCGTCCAGCGTCTTCGACCAGGTGTACACTCCACGCAGCGCAAGACCGTTGCTGAAACGATGGTTCAAATCTACCTGAAGCGCATTGTAGGAGCTATCGCCTTCTGAAAAATAAGTCCACGTATTGGCGAGGGTCGCATTCGGTTTCGTGGATGTCGGAACGTAGTAGGTGCCCGCGGGAATCGGCGTGCCTGCGATGCCTGCGGGGAAAGTGCTGGGATAAGTTGCCGGGCACGGCGATGCGGGGCATACCACAGGAAACGGCTCGTTCGCATCGACGCCGATCAGTTCGTGATATCCGTGCGATCCGACGTAACCGACCGTCAGGCTCGTATTCGCGGTCAGTTGTTGCTGGATTCGGAGCGAATAAGAGATGAGCGTCGGGGTATACAGATTCGGTTGCACTCCGCCGGGGACGATATGCGCGCCGGAAGGCACCACGGCCGGCGACACCGGGAGCTGCGCAACCGGCTCGCTCGCGACGCTATAAGTAGTGTTGAACGGCGCGTTCTGATCGGTGCGATAGCCGAGGGCGTCCTGAAGATCGTTGTACATGCCGAAGCCGGCGCGAATCACGGTTCGATTGGTGTTGCGGAACGGGCTCCATGCCAGGCCCAGGCGCGGTTGAGGCAGGAACTTTGCGTTGTTGACGGTGAACGCGGAGTTGCCGATGTTCGGCTGCGTGTTGATGATGCCGTTCGTGAAGGTGTAGGTGGAGGCGCGGCCGTGCGCTTCATTCCATCCGGTGGAGAATTCATCGCGGAACCCGAGGCTCAGCGTGAATCGCGGAGTGAAACGGATGACGTCTTCGACGTAGGCGGCGCCGAACAGCGAGCGCCAGGCCATTTCGGTGGGCTGGGGAGTGTAGAGGAACGTTGCGATGGTTCC
>DATHCE010000004.1:0-4437 GCA_035319685.1 Bryobacteraceae bacterium
GGTGGAGTACACGATCGTCGGCGGCAAAATCGCTTACCAAAGTGTGAAGTAAAATCGTTCGCCGTCACCTGCAGCTTACAGGATTCCGCCCCGGATTTAGTGGCCCGACATTTGCCGTCACTTTAAACGACGAGACCTTGAGCCGCTCGATTCGCGACGATTTGGCGTAACGGTTGAGGCATTTGGCGCGGATTGGGTCTTTTGGCTCCGGCAACCTCGAGTGTTAGGAGACACGATCATGCCTTCTACCGTGCCGCATTTGACGCGCAGAAGCTGGGCGGAGCCGTACAAGATCAAAGTGGTCGAGCCGGTGCGCATGACCACGCGGGAGCACCGCGAACGGGCCATCGCCGAGGCGGGATACAACACGTTCCTGTTGCGATCCGAAGACGTCTATATCGACTTGCTGACCGACTCCGGCACGAACGCCATGAGCGACCGTCAATGGGCCGGAATGATGATCGGCGACGAGGCCTACGCAGGCAGCCGCAGCTTTTATCGGCTGGAGGAGACGATTCGGCGGATCTATGGGTACAACCACGCGATCCCGACGCATCAGGGCCGCGGCGCCGAACATATCATCTCGAAAATTCTAATCCAGCCGGGCGACATCATTCCCGGAAACATGTATTTCACAACCACTCGGGTCCATCAGGAATTGGCCGGTGGCCGGTTTGTCGACGTGATTATTCCCGAAGCGCACGAGCCGTCGAGCGAGCATCCCTTCAAGGGCAACATCGACCTTCGGAAGCTCGAGGACGTTTTGCGCGCCAATCCCGGCCGAGTCCCCTACGTCAGCGTGGCGGCGACGGTCAACATGGCCGGCGGCCAGCCCATTTCGCTCGAAAATCTTCGTGCCGTGCGCGATCTTACGCGGCGCTACGACGTGCTCATGATTCTGGACGCGACGCGTGTCGCCGAAAACGCCTATTTCAACCAGCAGCGCGAATGCTCGTGGCCCATCGCCCGGATCGTGCGGGAAATCTGCTCGCTTACCGATGGCTGCACGATGAGCGCGAAGAAAGATCCGCTGGTGAACATCGGTGGATTCCTCGCGCTCAATGACGAAGGGATCGCGGAAAAAGCGCGCAACATGGTGGTGATCTACGAAGGGTTGCATACCTACGGTGGTATGTCGGGACGCGACATGGAAGCGGTCGCGATCGGAATTGAGGAATCGGTGGAAGATGAGCACATCCACGCTCGCGTCGGCCAGGTCCTGTATCTTGGCGAAAAACTGCATGGCTGGGGCATTCCCATCGTGCTTCCCATAGGCGGCCATGGCGTATTTCTGGACGCGCGCGCGTTCCTGCCGCACGTTCCGCAGGAATTGTGCCCGGCGCAAAGTCTCGCGGCCGCGATCTACACCGATTCGGGAGTGCGGACCATGGAGCGCGGAATCGTATCGGCGGGACGCGACCCGGAAACCGGACAGGAGCACAAGCCCCGGCTGGAGCTGGTTCGGCTGGCGATTCCGCGCCGTGTCTATACCCAGGCGCATATGGACGTAACGGCGGAATCGATTCTTAGCGTTTACGAGGACCGCGATCGAATCGGAGGCTTGAAAATCGTCTACGAGCCGAAGTTTCTGCGCTTCTTCCAGGCGCGGTTCACTCCCGTGCCGTGCGCCAATGAAGAGGTCGCAAGCCAACCTGCCTTTAGCGGCAACGCCGTCACGCGCCCGTAACCGCAGCGGCCGTACCGAAGTCCGTCGCGGAGTATCATTAGGGAATTGTGTCCACGACACTCATCCGGAAAATTTTTCGGCTGGCGATTTTTTTCGCCGCATCCCCGGTCTGGTCTCAGACGTTCGACTTCACGGTGTTCATGGATCCGCCGGTGGACCACTACTATCACGTGGAACTGCGCTGCGAAGGGCTCCACGGAGCAACGCAGGATTTCAAAATGCCGGTGTGGATGCCGGGTTATTACCGCATCATGGATTATTCCAAGGACGTCGCGAATTTCAAAGCGGCGGACGGCGCCGGCCACTCCCTCGGATGGACGAAAATCAACAAAAACACCTGGCGCGTGACGACCGCGGAAGCCGCGCAGATCGTCGTCAGCTACGATGTTTACGCGTTCACGCGCTTCGTCGGCAACAACTACCTCGACGATCAGCGCGGTTATTTTGTGGGACCCGGAATGTACGTGTACTTGCCCGGAATGATCGATCATCCGGCAACCGTTCATTTCAAACTGCCGGCCGGATGGTTGAGTGTGGCCAATGGGCTCGACCCGGTCGCGGGCCAAGCGGATACATTTTTCGCGCCCGATTTCGATCTTCTCTACGATTGCCCCACGCTACTGGGCAATCAGGAACATTTTCAGTTCGAAGTGAACGGCGTCCCGCATTCGATCGTCGCTGAGGACCTTCCCGCCAGTATCGATCGTGCCAAGATTGCGGCCGATCTGAAAAAAATTGTCGAAGCGGCGACCTCCATGATGGGCGAGATCCCTTACAAGCACTACACGTTCCTGCTGATGGGTCGCGGCGCGGGCGGCGTGGAGCACCTGACCTCGGCGGCAATGCTGTTCGACGGCGCGAGCCTCAACACTGCGGACGGCTATCGCCGCTGGCTGAGCTTCGCCGCGCATGAGTATTTTCACACCTACAACGTGAAGCGCATCCGCCCCGTCGCGCTCGGTCCGTTCGATTACGATCGCGAAAATTTCACCACCATGTTGTGGGAGGCCGAAGGCTTCACATCGTATTATCAGGATCTGCTGGTCGAACGCGCCGGATTGATGACACCCGCACAATATTTCGCGACGCTCTCGAGCAATATTTCGGCATACGAGAACAGCCCCGGCCACCTGTTTCAATCCGCCGCACAGTCGAGCATCGATACCTGGATTCGCGGGGATAACGCGGCCAACACGACCATTTCGTACTACAACAAGGGTCCGGCGATCGCGGCCATGCTCGACTACAAGATTCGCGCCGGAACCGGAAACCGGGAATCGCTCGATGACGTGATGCGCGCGCTCTACAACGAATATTTCAAGCAGAAAAAGCGCGGCTTCACCGACCAGGAATTTCGCGCGGTGTGCGAACGCATCGCCGGCGCTCCGCTGGCCGAAATTTTCGACGATTACGTCGCCACCACGAAGGAAATCGACTACCGGAAGTATTTCGCGCTCGCAGGATTGAAAATCGATACCGAGCTACGCGCGCAACCGGCGGCCTATCTGGGCGCGGTGGCCGGAAGCTCAGGCCGCGGCGGACGCGGCGCACAAGCCGCGCCGAACGCCGCGCAGGTGATTTCTCACATCGACTACGATTCACCCGCGGCTCGCGCCGGCTTGAGCGTCCAGGATGAGATTCTCTCGATCGACGGCGTTCGCGTCGCCAACATGAATGATGCGCTGCGCGCCTACAAACCAGGCGATCGGATCCGGGTTCTCGTCGTGCGGGATCGTCACATCCGGGAAATCGAGGTTGTGCTGGGATCCAGGATGGAACGAAGCTTCAAGATCGAGCCGGTGGATAAACCGAATTCGCTGCAATCCGTGATCCTCCAGGGGCTCCTGAAGTAAACGGGCCGGCTAACCGGTTTCGGCATCGGCTCGACGGCATTATCCCGTCGCGCAAGGGAAGCTGAAGATCGGTCTTTCTGCCCGATTCCTGCGTATCGGTCGCCGAAGCGAGGGCGGCAGCGTCTTACATGCCGTTGGAGCTCGAGTGAAGGAACCAGTTCTTCAGAACGACTTCTCGGGTGAACCAGCGTGTACGGAGCAGGCTTCGGGCAATGGCACTGCTAAATTGCAGCGGAAGATAACGGATCAGGCGCGCGACGCCGGGCTGTCTCCAGCTGGCAATTCGCACGCGGTACGCTTCCGCCTGCTCCCTCGTGAATCCTCCGCCGGCGATACTCTTCGCTGCCTGGATACCGGAGCGGATCGCCGGTAAGATCCCCTCGCCGCTCTGAGGATATGCCAAGCCGGCGGCGTCGCCGATCAGCAGGAGACGGTCTCCCGCGATCTCGCGGGTCGAGGTACCGTAGAGAAGATAGGCATGACCGCGGAGAGTGCGGATGTCGAAGGAGATTTTCCCTGCCGATCTCAGAAAACGCAAGAACCCGGCCACGTGAGTCGAAAGCTGGTGCGGATCGGCCCTTCCCAAACCGATGTTGAGCATGTTTCCTTTACGAAAGCACCAGCCGTATCCTTTCATGTCCGAACAGAAGTACACTTCCGGCATATCGCCCCGAACCTTACACTCCTCCAGTTCGCGGGCGTCCATGGCAAACTCCGTCTCCTGCGCAACCACCGGCGTTTCATGACCGGTCCCGGCGGCGCTGGTCCCGGCGGCGCTGGTCCCGGCGCCGCTGATCCGCGCCCCGCTGAGACGAGCCACCGGACAAAAGTGTCCACCGGCTCCGATGATCAGTCGGGATCGAATCCCGCCGTTGGCGATCCATCCATCATTAGAGC
>DATHCE010000005.1:0-8891 GCA_035319685.1 Bryobacteraceae bacterium
GAAAGGAAATTCCGTCCACCGCGGCCAGCTCCCCATAGTTTTTGCGCAGGTTTTCGACCGAGAGCATTGCGGGCATGCTCTCTCCATCATCTCAGGAGCGCGTGCGATGCTGTAAAGGTGACGCGGACCGTGGTTCTGATCTTGATGCTGCCGATCATGGCAGCCTGCCGCGACCATCGCCCCGGCCGGAACGCCCCGCCAGAAAAGCAGGAGCGCGTGTTCTGGAAGCCCATCGCGTCCTGGACCGGGCACGGCAATCTTCAGACCGATTCCTTTGAAATGGTCACCGGAAACTGGCGCGTCGACTGGCAGGCGCACAACCCGAAGGACCCCAAGGCCGGCGTGTTCCGCGTGAACGTGCATAGCGCCATCAGCGGCCGGCCGCTCGAAACGGCAGTGGAACATCGCGGCGGCGGGACCGGCATCGATTACGTCGACGAAGATCCGCGGGTGTTCTTTCTGGTGATCGACGCCCAGGGCATGGACTGGTCCGTGACGGTGGAGGAACCGCTGGTCGCAGATACCGGCCCGACGGGGTTGCCACCAGAGTAGCAATGATGTACAAAAAGGTGTACAATACCGAGTCGTAGAAGTCGGCACGGTTTTCGAGCGATGCCGCGTTGCGGTTGGCGGGGCGAAGCTCCAGACATAGCGGCCTTGAATTGCATTGCGCGATGAGGTGATTCTCAAAATGCCAGACACAAACACATCGGAAAACACACCGAAGGGGTTCTCGCGAAGGGATCTTATTAAAGGAGTGATCGCCGCCGGCGCAGTATCCTCGGCGGGTTATCTGTTCCGCACCTCGATAGTCCGGGCGCAGCAAAACGCGGCCGGGTCGGTGGAGCGGCTGATGACGTTGAACGTGAACGGCCAGGATCGCCGCGTCGACGTGATGAAGAATGAGACGCTGGTAACCACCCTGCGCTACAAGCTGGGGCTCACCGGCACCAAGCTCGGCTGCGACCGCTCGGAATGCGGAGCCTGCACCGTGCTGGTCGACGACGTCCCGCACTATTCCTGCTCCGTGCTCACGCACACGGTTCGCGGAAAGAAAATCACCACCATTGAGGGACTCGCCAAAGCGGACGGGACCTTGCATCCGGTCCAGCAGGGCGTGATCGACGAGCAGGGCTTCCAGTGCGCCTTCTGCATGTCGGGATTCCTGATGGCGGCCACCGGGTTCTTGAAAACCAATCCGAATCCGACGCGCGAAGAGTTGGCGCACGGCGTTTCCGGCAACCTGTGCCGGTGCCAGGATTACACCAAGATCCTGAACGCTCTGATGCGCGGCGCAGAGTTGATGAGGACCGCGTAGGACCAGGAGTGTAAACGATGCCCAATAAAATCACCCCCGCCGAACACAAGCTGATAGGCAAGAATTACACGACTCCCGACCTGATGGCGAAGGTAACGGGGAAGTCCAAGTACGCCGAAGATTATCGCGCCGACGGCATGCTGTTCACCAAGCTGCTGCTGAGTCCGCTGCCGCACGCGCGCGTCCGCCGCATCGACGCGAGCGAAGCCCTGGCAATGCCGGGCGTCAAGGCGATCATCACCATGGACGATCTGCCGGCCCCGGCCGACAGCCTGACCGACAACGGCACCGTCATCCGCGCCAATAAGAGAGGAGAGCGCGGGCTCACCATGGAACCGCTGTATCAGGGCGAGCCGATTCTCGCCGTGGCGGCTGTGGATGAACTGACCGCAGCCGAAGCGATCGAAAAAATCCGCATCGATTACGAACGCCTCCCGTTCGTGGTCGATCCGCTGGTCAGCCTTCGTCCGGGCGGCCCCAATGCGAGAACCGACGGCAACACCTGGTTCCGTCCGGCTCCTCCGCCCAATGCCAAGGGCAAAGAAGCCAAAGAGGCTAAAGAAGGTAAGGGAGGCCGCGGCGGCGGCGGATTCGCTCCGCCGGACGTCGTCGAATGGAAGTGGACCGAGGAGGATTTCGCCGAGGCCAAGGACGGCAAGCTCCCCATGGGCAAGCCGACCGACGAGTGGAGCTACGGCAACCTCGAGGCAGGCTTCAAAAACGCCGCCCTGGTGCTGGATGAAACCTTCGTGACGCCGGATACCAGCCATCAGCCCCTCGAAACCCGCACCTCGATGGCGTACTGGCAGAACGGAAAAGTGTTCATCCACTCCGGCACGCAGTCGACCGCGCAGACGGTTCCCGCCATCGCGCGCTGGCTCGGGTTGAAAGATGAAAAGGGCATGACCGATACCAGCAAGGTCGTGTTCATCAGCGAATACACCGGCGGCGGATTCGGCAGCAAAATCACCGGAGCCATATCGATGATCATTCCGGCGATTCTTTCCAAAAAATGCAATGCACCGGTGATGATGCGCATCAGCCGCGAAGAAGAGCACTACATCGGCCGCGCGCGTCCCAGCCTGATGGGCCGCGTGAAGGTCGGCTTCGATAAGACCGGGAAAATCACCGCGCTCGACATGTACGTGATTCAGGACAACGGTCCCTACGATCAGAACGGCGACGCGGCGTCCTCCGGGCGCATCGTTTCCCTGCTGTATCAACCGGGGGCCATGCGCTGGCGCGGGATCGCGGTGTTGACCAATACTCCTCCGCGCACCTCGCAAAGTGCGCCGGGCGGCATGCAGGGTATTACCATCATGGAGCCGGTGATCGCCAAGGCGGCCCGGAAGCTCGGCCTCGACCAGGTGGCGATTCGCAAGGTGAACGCGCCCGAAGGCAAGGCCAAGTTCGGACCCGAGCAGCGTGGACGGCAGGCCTACTGCACCAGCGCGTTTATTAAGGAAGCGCTCGATCGCGGCCAGGAGACGTTCAAGTGGAACGAGCGTATCGCGCAGCCCAAGAAAAACGGCTCTAAGGTGCGCGGCGTGGGCGTATCGATGTCGTGCTACGTCGGCGGCTCGGTCGGTTTCGACGGATTGTTCGTGGTCAAGCCGGACGGCCGCGTCTGCTTCCAGTCCGGGATCGGCAACCACGGAACCGAATCGGTCTCCGACGTTCATCGCGTGGCGGCCGAAATGCTCGGCGTGCCCTGGGAAAAGTGCGACATCTGCTGGGGCGATACCACCAAGGAGCTCCCGTGGACCTGCGTTTCCGGAGGCAGCCAGACTACGCACGCGATGACGCGCGCGGCCTACGCGGTCGCCCTGGAAGGCAAGAAGCGGTTGCAGGAGATCGCCGCGAAGTCGCTCGGCGGCAGTCCCGACAATTACGAAGTCGGCAATGAGCGCGTGTATCGCAAGGGCGGCGGCGCGGGCTTGACGCTCGCTCAGGCGGCCCAGAAAGCCATCCAGCTCGGCGGCATTTATGACGGCCACGAAGCGCCGGAAGGCGTGAACAAGGCGACCCAGCAATCGGTGCTCGCGCTGGCGGGCCAGGGACTCGTGGTCGCGGCTCGCGATTCGGCTCCGCACGACGGCCAGACGCACTCCTTCTGCGCCAGCTTCGCCGAAGTCGAAGTCGATCTCGAGACCGGCAAGTATCGCATCGTCGATTTCCTGGCGGTCGCCGACGTCGGCACGGTCATCCATCCGCACGCGTTGGGCGGGCAGGTGCTGGGCCGTTCGACGCTCGGCATCGGCCACGCCCTCGGGCAGAAGTGGGTCTACGATCAGCACTACGGCCTGCCTCTGGCCAAGCGTTTCCACTACAATAAGCCGCCGACCATCCTGGACGTTCCGGTCGACATGCAGTGGGAGGCGGTGAATATTCCGGATCCGGAGACCCCGGTGGGCGCGCGTGGTATCGGCGAGCCTCCGGTGGGCGGCGGATGCGCGGCGATTCTCAATGCCCTGAGCGATGCGGTGGGCGACGAAGTGTTCCGGCGCGCGCCGGTGACGGCGGACACAATTCTGGCTTCTCTCGAAGCCGGCAAACCCGTGGGCGATCCTTTAAGGGCGCATATCTAGCAAGCAAGAGGGAAAAGGAGACGGAATATGGCTGTAATTCGTGACGTAATGCCGGCATTCGAACTCTTCCAACCGGCAACCATTGAAGACACCCTGGCGCTGCTCGATAAGTACGGCTCCGATGCGTGGGTGATGGCCGGCGGCCTCGATACTTTCGACTGGCTGAAGGACCGCATCAAGAAGACCCCCGTGGTGGTCGACTTGAGCCAGGTGCAGGAGCTGCGCGGGATTCGCGAGAAGGACGGCGGCCTCGAAATCGGCGCGACCACTACGCTCACCGAAGTGGTTCACCACCCGGTGGTGCGCGAGAAATTCTCCATTCTCTCGACCGGCGCGGAAGCCGCGGCCTCGCCCCAGATCCGGAATCAGGGAACCATCGGCGGCAACGTGAGCCAGGACGCGCGCTGCTGGTATTACCGCAGCGGATGGAAGTGCTATCGCGCGGGCGGCAACATCTGCTTCGCCGACACCCCCACCGCGATCAATCGCGAGCATGCGATTCTCGACACGGACCGCTGCGTCGCCGTGAATCCCTCCGACACCGCGCCGGCGCTGATCGCGCTCGACGCGAAAATGGTGATCCGCAATCTCAAAGGCGAGCGCGTGGTGGACGCCGAGGATTATTTCACCAATCCCGGAATCGACATCACCCGCATGACCATCCTGCGCCCCGGCGACCTGCTGACCGCCATCCGCATTCCCGCCACCTGGGCCGGCGCCTCGTTCTATTTCGAAAAGGTGCGCGACCGTCCGGTGTGGGATTTCCCGCTGGTCAACGTCGCCTCGGCCGCGGTATTTTCCGGCGGCAACATCAGCCGCATCCGCATCGCGGTGAACGGCGTCGCCGCGCATCCGGTGCGCCTGAAGAAGGTGGAAGACGCCATCACCGGCAAGCCTCGCAATGAGGATACCGCCAAGATGGCCGGCGAACTCGCGATCCAGGGCACCGTGCCGCTGGCGTACAACGGCTACAAGGTCCCTCTCATGCGCAATCTGGTGAAGCGCTCCATCCGCGGCGTCCCCGGCGCCGCCGCCACGGCGTAAACAGACCTTCAGGAATTACCCGCAGGACGCGAAAAGGCCCGGAGCAATCCGGGCCTTTTCGTTTTTCTCAAAGACCTCTCATTTTCGCTGGAAATGGGGATTTAATAGTACTGAATTGTCAAGCAAAGCCGCCACAATATTCCATGGACAAAGCGCAGCACCTCTGTCATACTCGGGCCGAAGAACGGAGGAATTCTTCATGAAAATCAAAATCTGCGCCCTGCTGTTTGCCGGCGCGATATTGGCGGGCGCGCTCGTGGCGAAACCGATTGTCAGCTATCAGGTGACCGGGTCACCGGGCGACTGGAACCTCGATTTCACGATCGACAATACTACCGACCAAAACCTTTATTTCTTCGGCGTTCTGTTACCGGCGACGGACATAACCGGCTTCCCGACCGGTTGGGAGTCGACTGTTTCCGTGAACACCAGCATATATGGAGGGTGGAACAGCCTCTACAACAACGTCTGGATAACGGCGGACGCCGGCGTAGACTCAATCCCTCCCGGCGACTCGTTGAGCGGTTTCATCGCTGGCATATCCACCACATTGGCGCCGACCTACGTGCAGTGGTTTGCATTTACCTTTGATGGTTACGGCGGTAGTGCCTACACCGGAACCGATTACTTTAATTCCGTCGATAATCCAGGCTTCCAGGGCCTCGCAATCGTCTCGGCTGTACCGGAGCCCGCTAGTTTGCTGTTGACCGCAGGCGCCCTGGTGTCTTTGGCGTCGCGCCGCCGCCGTCGGAAAACCACGTAACCGAAGGCGCGGCCACGCCTGGCGAGCCTGCCCCAGACTCACGCTGCCGGCACCGGCACCACCGGCCTCCGCCGGCGCAGCGCCGCCAGCCGCAGCCGCAAACGGTCCATGTACAGGTACACCACCGGCGTCGTATACAGCGTCAGCATCTGGCTGAACAACAACCCTCCGACGATCGCGATCCCCAGCGGACGGCGCAGTTCCGCGCCATTGCCGTGGCCCAGCGCCAGCGGCAGTCCGCCCAGCATCGCCGCCATGGTGGTCATCGTAATCGGGCGGAAGCGCAGCACGCAGGCGCGGAAGATCGCGGCTTCCGGACGCAGGCTTTCCTTCCGTTCGGCTTCAATCGCGAAATCGATCATCATGATCGCGTTCTTCTTCACGATCCCGATCAGAAGGATGATCCCGATGAGCGAAATGACGTTCAGCTCGTTGCCCGAAAACAGCAGCGCCAGCAGCGCGCCCACGCCCGCCGACGGCAGCGTCGAAAGAATCGTGATGGGATGAATCAGGTCTTCATACAACACGCCGAGCACGATGTACACCGCCGCGAGCGCGGTCACGATCAGGATCGGCTCGGTCGCAAGCGATGCCTGGAAGGCCTGCGCGGTACCCTGGAAGCTTCCCGAAACATTCGACGGCAATCCAATTTCGCGCTCGGCGTTTTCTATCAGCGGCACCGCGTCGCTCAGCGACTTGCCCGGCGGCAAATTGAAGGAAATGGTGACGCACGGAAATTGCCCCTGATGATTCACCGAAAGCGGCGTATTATCGGGGCTGAAATGCGAAATGGAGCTGAGCGGTACCTGCGCGTCGTTGTTCCCCGGCACGTACAGGTATTTGAGCGCGTCCGGATTCTGCCAGAATCGCGGCTCCACTTCCTCGATGACGAAGTACTGATTGAGCTGCGTGTACATCACCGACACTTCGCGCTGCCCGAAGGCGTCGTACAGCGTATCGTCGATCAGTTGCGGGGAAATGCCCAGGCGCGACGAGGTGGCCCGGTCGATCACCACGGATTCTTCCAGGCCCTTATCCTGCTGGTCGGTATTCACATCCGCCAGCTCGGGCAGCGTCTTCAATTTCTGGTACACCAGCGGCGCCCAATAATTCAGATCGTGCACGTTGTCGCTTTGCAAGGTGTACTGAAATTCCGCGGCGCTGCCGCGGCCGCCGATGCGCACATCCTGGAACGATTGCAGGAACACGTCGGCGCCCGGAATCGGCTCCAGTTTCGGGCGCAGCCGCTCGATCACCTCGTCCGAGCTGATGCCGCGCTCCTCCAGCGGCTTCAGCGAGATCTGCATAAACGCCTTGCTGTAGCCGTTGCCGCCGCCGACGTAGGCGTTCACGCTGTCTACCGCCGGATCCTGCATCACCACGTCCACCACCTGCGTCACCCTGCCGCGCATGGCTTGAAACGAGCTGGCCTGATCGGAGAGAATCTGCCCGCCCATGCGTCCGGTGTCCTGCTGCGGGAAAAATCCCTTCGGCACGATCACGTACAGATACACGGTCAGCACCACCGTCGACAAGGTCACCATCAAAGTGACCGGCTGATTTCGCAACACCCACCCCAGCGAATTTTCATACCCGCGCAAAATGAGCTTGAATCCCCTCTCGCTCAGGTTGTAGAGGAATCCGTGCCGCTCCTGACTATGCGGCCGCAGCAGGCGCCCGCACATCATCGGCGTCGCCGTCAGCGAAATCGCCAGTGACAGCAGAATCGCGACGCTCAGCGCGATGGCGAATTCGCGGAACAGGCGGCCCACGATTCCGCCCATCAGCAGAATAGGAATGAACACCGCGATCAGCGAGATGCTGATCGACAGCACCGTAAAACCGATCTCGCTCGCGCCCCGCACCGCCGCTTCCATCGGATTCATTCCGGCTTCCAGATGCCGCGTAATATTTTCGATCACCACGATCGCGTCGTCCACCACGAATCCGGTCGCGATGGTCAACGCCATCAGCGAAAGATTGTCGATGCTGTAGCCGAACAGGTACAGCACGCCGAACGTGCCCACCAGCGATACCGGAACCACCACCCCCGGGATCATCGTCGTGCGCGCGCTGCGCAGAAAAATGAACACCACCAGGATCACCAGACCCATCGAAATGGACATGGTTCGCTGCACGTCGCGGACCGACGCGCGGATGGTGGTCGTGCGGTCGCTCAGAATGCGCACGTTGATCGCCGCGGGGATGGACGCCTTCAGCACCGGAAGAATCTCCTTCACCCGGTCCATGGTGTCGATAATATTGGCTTGCGGCTGCCGGAATATATACACCAGCACGGCCGGCTTGCCGTTGGCGATGCCGATATTGCGAACATCGGCCACCGAATCGGTGACGGTCGCGACGTCGCCGAGCGTCACCGCCGCGCCGTTGCGGTAGGCTACCAGCAGCGGCCGGTACTCGCGCGCCTTCATCAGTTGATCGGTCGTGCTCAGCTCCCAGCTTCGATGGTCGTCGGCGAGGCTGCCTTTCGGACGATTCGCGTTCGCGCTCGCCAGCACCGCGCGCACATCTTCGAGACTCAATCCGAAATCGTTGAGCAGCGTGGGATTCACATCCACGCGCACCGCCGGCGCCGAGCCTCCGCCCACGAATACCTGGCCCACGCCTTTAATCTGCGAAAGCTTCTGTTGCAGAATGGTCGACGCGGAGTCGTATATCTCCGCAGTCGTCAGCGTATCCGAGGTCAGCCCGAGCTGGAGAATCGGCGGATCGGCCGGGTTCTGCTTGCGCCAGGTCGGATTGGAGGGAAGATTCGCCGGCAATTGCCCGCGCGCCGCATTGATGCCCGCTTGCACGTCGCGCGCGGCCGCGTCGATATTGCGGTCCAGATCGAATTGCAGCGTGATGTTGGTCGAGCCGAGCGTGCTCGACGACGTCATCTCGTTCAAGCCCGCAATGCGCCCGAACTGGCGTTCGAGCGGCGTCGCCACCGATGACGCCATCGTCTCCGGACTCGCTCCCGGCAACCCCGCGCCTACCGAAAGCGCCGGAAAATCCACCTGCGGAAGCGGCGCGACTGGCAGAAAATTGTAGGCAACTGCGCCCGAGAGGCCCAGCGCAACCGTCAGCAGCGTCGTGGCGACCGGTCTCTGAATAAAGGGTGCGGAAATACTCATTCGTCCAGCGGACGTCCTCGGCGCGGAGGGCGTCCCTCAAT
>DATHCE010000006.1:0-2435 GCA_035319685.1 Bryobacteraceae bacterium
TGCCCTCGACGCGATCCTGGCTGCTGAAGGCGACGCCGAAGGCCTGCTGCTCGAAAGTTAAACCTTCTCTTTCATTCATGGTCGACGCGGCTTGCAGAGCCGATTTCGCCTGACGGACGCTGAACGCGGATTTCTTGACGATCTTCGCCGCGAGCTGGCGCGCCGCGTTGATCAGTTCGGCGGGCGCGACGACCTGATTCACCAGCCCCCAGGCATGCGCGGTCTTGGCGTCGATCATATCGCCGGTCAGGACCAGCTCACGCGCTCGCGCATGGCCGATCCGATGCGCCAGCCGCTGGGTACCGCCGAAGCCGGGAATCAATCCCAAGTTGATCTCGGGCTGTCCGAAGCGCGCCTTTTCGCTGGCGACGATCAGGTCGCACGCCATCGCGACTTCGAGCCCGCCGCCCAGCGCGAAGCCGTTCACCGCCGCGATCGCCGGAATCGGCAGCTCCTCGATCGCGTTCATCACGCTATGCCCCAGGCGCGTGAAATCGAGCCCCTCGCCGGTCGACATTTCCGCCATCGCGGCGATATCCGCGCCCGCGATAAAGGCGCGTTCGCCGGCGCCGGTGACGATAAGCACCCGCACCGCAGGATCGTTGCGAATCTCGTGCAGCGCGTGCGCCAGGTCATTCAGCACGTCGCGATTCAGCGCGTTGAGCGCGTCGGGCCGGTTGACGGTGAGGATTGCGACTTCGGCCTTCTCGAACAGCAGATGTTTGAATTCCATCGGCTGGGTACCTCGCGGTTGGAAGCCCGGTTCAATACTCGGGCTTGTAGTCATTCAGGGGAGATTATCGCTAATCTCTCCAGTCTCCAAACCGCGCTTCGCCAGGATCAAAATCGCCGCGTGTGTCAAAAAAATCTGTCTCCTACGGATGCGCTTGCCGCCGAAGGAGACATCGCCTCGCGAAGCATCTTGTTGACAATCGTGGATCTTTCTGCGTTTACGAAGAGGCACGGTTTCTGCTCGAAAAAATCGCACATAGATATTTTTAACTTCATATTGACTTGAGATGCGCGGTCGAGATGTTGGCCTTACGCTACAGGCTAACGATTGGAGGATCAAATATGAGAGCGTGAAGCGCGTAATTCTGCTCTTCGCCTTGTTCGCGTGCTCTTCATGCGCGAGCTACTCAAGGGCACGAGCGAAGAGACCAGGTCAGTTCCGATCCAGCCGGAGCCGACGTTAACAGAAAGTGAAGGAGAAGAGAAAGATGAGAACAGCTATGTGGAAGTCTCTAACGGTAGCTTTGATAACAGTACTCACAGCATCAGCATTCGTCCCGCCGGCCGCGACGGCTGCATCAAAGCAGTTGACGTTTACGCTCAAACCCGGCGGGTCCAGGTCGTTTGCGCTCCCGGTAACTGGAGTGCCAGTTCGTATCGAAGTTAGTTTAAGCTTTATGAATGGTGGGACTCAGACGCCGAGCGAGATCATGTACGCGGTGGTGAACCAAGATCCCTCCTCGAAGCAGGAAACCTGGGTCGGCACCAATAGTAATGGCACGCAGACGGCGTGCAACACCGTAACGACCACCAATTGCCCCACTGTGGCTGACGCTCCCTTTAGTCCCAGCGATACGATCATTGCGGTGATTTTCGGAGGGAGCCCCGATACCGACAACGCGAGCTTGGTGGTTAGTGATCAGGCTTCTGGATTACTGGAAATCGAGCAGAACGCTAGTACGACGATCATAAACGGTCACTACGTCGTTAACCTATGGTGGTAGTAGCAAACAGTGATTAGACACTGAATAGCGGAGGCTGTCGGAAAAAGCACCTGGCCGACAGCTTGGTTTACTTTAGCTCCGCGATCTTACACAACCCGCAGGCGCAGCGCTAAGAGCGAGGACTTCGCCGATCGGAATAGAGTGAAGTCGCGGCAGGAAGCGATCACCAGGTGTCGATAGGTCGACGCTTCTTGCCGCGACGCAGTTTTTCGCCTTTCAGTACTCGGGCTTGTAGTCGAAATGATGGATCGCTTCGATGAATCGGATGGTGCGGCTCTTCGAGCGCATCACGACGCTGTTGGTGCGAGCGCCGCCCGAAATGAAACGCACACCGTGCAGATAATCCCCCGTGGTGACGCCGGTCGCGGCGAACATCACGTTGTCGCCGGCGATCTCCTCGAGCGTGTAGCGGCGGTTCAAATCCAGGATTCCCGCCGCCAGGCACAGTTCCGATTCTTGCCCATTGCGAGGCTTGAAGCGGCACTGCATATCGCCGCCGGCGGAGCGAATCGCGGCTGCGGCCAGCACGCCCTGATGCGCGCCGCCGGTGCCCATCAGCAGGTCGATGTCGCTCTCCTCGCGCGTGGTCGCGATCGCGGCCGAGAGATCGCCCGCTGAGAGCAGCTTGATTCCTGCCCCCGCCTTGCGCACCTCGGCGATCAGATTGTCATGGCGCGGACGGTCCAGAATCGCGACCCG
>DATHCE010000007.1:0-8151 GCA_035319685.1 Bryobacteraceae bacterium
CGATGCGCCGGCTTCTGGACACCAAGGACGCCAAAGGGGCTGCGGCGCTTGCGCCGAAAACGTTCTCCCTGGTGGATCGCGCCGCCAAGTGGGGCATCATCAAGAAGAATACGGCCGCGCGCTATAAGAGCCGGCTCACGCTGCGCCTGCGCAAAATTTCGGCTGCCGCGTAGTTCCGGCTACCTGGTCAAATCCAGTATCATTTCCTCCATCACGATGCGGTCGTCCGGCCGTGCGTCGCGAAGGGAGCGGTCCGCCTCGAAAAGCTTCACCACCGCGCGCTCCAGTTTGGCTTGGGGAAACGCATGTACGGTCTGCTCGACTTCACGCGCGCGCTGCGGCCACATGCGGCCGCCGAGCCTGGTGAAATGAGCCTGAATCTGACTGGCGGTTCGCAGATTCGCTTCCCGCGCAACCAGCGCCATGCGGAATTGCGTCGCCAGAAACGTCAAGGCCAGCGGCATGTATTCGCCTTCGCGCGACAGAGTATCGAGAATCTTCAAAGCCTCGGTGCGATCGCCGCGGCCGAGCGCGCTCACCAACGCGAAAATCGTGGACGCTTGCGCGTCGGGGACCAATGCGGCGATGTCGTCCGCGGTCACTTTCCGGTTCGGACCGGCGTAGATGCGCAATTTTTCGATCTCGATCGCCAGGCGCGCGGCATCGCCGGCAGTCGCTTCGAGGAGCAGCGCCAATTCCGCCAATCCGAGTTGCAGGCCGGCCTGTTTCAATAGATCTTGCGCGAGCGATCGCGCGGCTTCAGGAGAAAAGGCGCGAAATTCCACCTGGTCGCGGACCGCGGAAAAAAACTGCTGAACGCGTTCGAGCCTGGCTTTGTCCTCGCCCTCGAAATCGTAGCGGCTCGATTCGATGACGACGACGGTCGCGGGCGTGGGCTCGCGGAGATACGCGGCAAGTTCCCTCGCATCGCCTTCGCCCGATTCTTCCTCCGACGATTTGCCGCGCGGCAATGCGGCTTCCGCGCTGCGAAGCCAGACGACTCGCCGGGAGGCGAATAAAGAGAGCGATCGCGCATCGTCGAGTGCGGAGGCGAGCGGAATTTCCGAGAGATCGTGACTGGTGAATCCGCTCTCGCGGTCGCTCGTTCCCGAGCCGCCCAGGGCGGCTTCCATCAAAGCCCGGCGGCATCGTTCGCGCTGATAAGGCTCGGAACCGAGGAACAGATACACGGGCTTGGGCGGGTGTTTGCGGAGACTGTCGAGAAATTGGTCCGGAGTCACTTTAAAAATCGCTCAGGATCGCGGTGACGATTTGCTGCGCGGCGGCTTTGCTGGCGCGGGCCAGCGCGGCGTCGCTTTCCTCGAAATAGGCCTTGGGATCGACGCTGATTTCGTAGCGCTCGCGCACTTCCAGGTTGGGGCGCGTGAACAGCACCTTGCCGGTGGTGCGCTCGACCAGTTGGACCCGCATGTACACGCGAAGATCCACTTCGGTGGCGCGGCCGGTGGTGGGATCGGCGACCGTCGGGTAGTGGACGTAATTCACGATCGCGCCTTTGAGGATCGCGTCGGCGGCGTTGGGGTCGGAGACAACTTTATAACGCGTGCGTGTATTGAATTCGCGCGTGATGGCTTCCGGCAGCTCGTCGCTGAGCTTGTAGCGGGTGGTGACGTTGGCGAACGGCGGAACCGCGATGGTCTGGATGGTTTTCGGCAACAGGTCGGCATGGCCGGCGACGCGATAGCCGCACCCGGCGAGGAGCAGGAGAACGATCGCCGGCAGGCTCTTCCCAGCAGCGCTCGTCACAGAATTTCCCTGGCAACGGCGATCGCGTTTTCCGCGGCGAGCTTCAGATTGTCGGCGACCATCCACAGCCACGACGCGCGCGGCTGGTTGTGATCGAGCGAAATTGCGCCGACGCTCAATCCGTGTTGTCCGGCGATCCCTGCGTTGGTCGGCGGATCGCCGGGGCGAACATCGAAACCCGATTCGCCGAGCCACGCGGCCAGCTTTTCGGCGCCCGGATTTTGCTCGAACTCGATCCACATCGAAAAACTGTGCCCATGAAACACGGGAGCCTGAATGACGCGCAGACTCGGCATCGGAATGGCGGAATAGGCCGAGAGCAGCGACGCCAAGTGCCGCTCCAGGCGCTGTTCGATCAGCTCGAGCGGCTCCAGCGCTTCCTCGCCATAGCGCGCCAGAAGATTGAAAGAGAGCTGCGCGTCGAACACGTCGGCTTTGAGCTTCTGAAAGGAAAGGACGGCGACGGTTTGCTGTTGCAACTCGTCAACACCGCGCTGGCCGCGTTCGCTGGCCGGTTCGAACACGTGAACGATGGAGCGGCGAATAGCGGTGCGTGCGGCGATTTTCGCGAGCAGCATCGCGATAGCGATGGACGCCGGGTGCGCGATCACCTGAATCCGCGAGCCGGCGTGAGCGGGCGCCATGGACGGTTCGGCGGAGGGCGCGCGCAATCTCGCTTGCGGATGTTCATCGAGCGCGCCGGTCAGGTCGATGAGCACCGGCCCATCGCCGGGATTGACCTTGAGGGTCCGCCGGCTGGATGCGGCCGAACCGGCGAGGAACGCGACGCGCGATCCTTCCAGGCTCGCAGCCGAAAGCGGCGCCATGATGAGCGCTTCCTCGGGTTCCAGGCCAATCTGCACCGATTCCTCAGCGGCGGAGGAGATCAACTGCACGCGCGGCGCGGGTTTGGATTCGCTGAGAAGATCGCGAAGTTCGCGCGCGAGCAGCGTGTCGCCGCCGACCAGGGCGACCAGAGGCCGGCCGGCGATTTCTTTTTCCTTAGCCAATTTGATGCTCCGGGGCGGGTGGCGATGGACGCAAACGCCGGCGCACGATGCCGCCAATGCGAATCACGATGCCGCTGGCCACATAACAGGACGCCATGGCGAGGAGAACGGGTTGCGAAAAATTCCAAATGAGATAAATCAAGCTTCCGATCAGCACGAAAGTCAGCGGCGAGCGCGGGCGCATCAGGCTCAAATCCTTGAAGCTGGGATAGCGCCAGGTGCTCACCATCAGGAAGGACAGCAGGCCAAGCAAGACCAGCCAGAGGACCGAAAAAATCCAGGAGCCAACGGCGACCCCATCGGAGGCGTAGATTATGCTGGCGACTGCGCCGGCGGCGGCGGGAATCGGCAGGCCGACGAAATATTTCCGGTCGGGGCGGCCGGGGTTTTTCGGGACCGGGTTCTTTTGAATGTTGAAGCGCGCCAGGCGCATGGCGCCGCACAGCAAGAACAGAAACGAGAGAAAATATCCGCCGTTGCGAAGCTGATCGGGGCGAATCACTTCCACCGTTTTCACGAAATAGACTCCCCAGGTGAACGCCATCGCGGCGGGCGCGATGCCGAAGGCGATCACGTCGGCAAGCGAATCCATCTCGCGTCCGAAATCGCTGACCGTGTTGGTCATGCGCGCGATGCGCCCGTCGAGTCCGTCGAAGAACACGGCTGCGCCGACCGCCATGGCCGCAAAACGGAACGGCAGATTGGCGTTGGGCAATCCCTGAACCATTTGCACAGCGCCTTGAAATACTTCGAGCAGCGCGTAAAAGCCGAGGAAGACGTTGGCTGCGGTGAACAGCGTCGGCAAGGCGTAGGCTGCGCGGCGGGGACGGTGATCCGGCGAATGCGGATCGATCAAACGATCGCGCAGACTCATTGCGGCCTCCTGCGGGCGATCACGCTCGAACCGGCGGCCACACGCTCGCCGGCCTGGACGGCGACGTCCCACTCGGGTCCCAGAAAAACGTCGACGCGCGAACCGAATTTGATGAGCCCGACGCGCTCGCCGGCTTCGACGATGTCGCCGGGCTTCTTATAACAGATGATGCGGCGGGCGATCAATCCGGCGATTTGTTTGAAGACGACGCGGGAGCCGCCGCCTTGAACCGTAATCGTGTTCTGCTCGTTCGAGTGGCTGGCTTCCTCTTTATTCGCCGCCAGAAATTTGCCTTTTTGATATTTGACGCACGCGACCTTCCCGGCGATGGGAGAGCGGTTCACATGCACGTCGAACACGTTCAGGAAAATGCTGATGCGATGGATGCCCGCCTCATCCGGTTTCACGGCGACCACTTTTCCGTCGGCGGGCGCGACGGCGACGGGGCCTTCGGGAATTTTGCGCTCAGGATCGCGAAAAAAATACAAACAAAAGGCGGCCACAATGTAGAGAGGGATCGCGTAGGGCCAGCCCGCCAGCCAGGTGAGCAGCACACCGCCGAGGATCAGCGGAATCGAATAATAGAAGCCGTATACGACCAATCGACTCTATTGTCGCATTCCGGGTCGCTTTCGAAAAACAACACCCCGCCGCTCACGCGCCGCAACGCAAATGTAATCTTAGGATTGTGAGCTTGAAAGACTATCATCAGAAACGCGACTTTGAACGCACGCCGGAGCCCAAAGGATCGGGGAAGGCGCGTGAAAATCACGAATTGCTGTACGTGATCCACAAACATCAGGCGAGCCATTTGCATTACGATTTTCGCCTGGAATGGAATGGCGTGCTCCTTTCGTGGGCGATTCCGAAAGGGCCGTCGCTCGATCCATCGGTGAAGCGCCTGGCGATGCAAGTGGAGGATCATCCGCTTGAATACGGCGGCTTCGAGGGTGTGATTCCGGAAGGCGAATACGGCGGCGGGACGGTGATGATCTGGGATCGGGGCACATGGGAGCCGGAAGTCGCAGATGTCGAAGCGGCGCTCGAAAAAGGGGATTTGAAATTCACGCTGCACGGCAGGAAATTGATGGGGTCGTGGGCGCTGGTGCGGACGCGGGGATACGGTGGCCGCGGGAGGGAATCGTGGCTGCTGATCAAACATCGCGACCGGTATGCGTCGACGGCAGATATTTTGCTGGAGCAGCCGCGGTCGGCGGTTTCAAACAAATTGTTGGCCGAGATCGCGCGCGCCGGCGGCGGCGATGTCGAGAAAGCCGCCAAGGGCGATGGGGAGAAAGCCGCCAGAGGCGATGGGAGGTGAAAGGCTACTTCTTTTGGAGAAGCCGGAGCGCTTTGCGGATTTCGATTTCCTGTTCCTTGGTAGTCTCGGGCCACTTCAGGTCAAGCGATCGGATCGTCTCGACCAGAATTTCGGAAGCGAGCCAGCGCGAAACCCATTTGTGATCGGCGGGCAGGACGTACCAGGGTGCGTGACGGGTGCTGGTGGCGCTGAGGGCGTCCTGATACGCCGTCATGTAATCATCCCAATAGGAGCGCTCGGCTAAGTCGGCGGAGGAAAATTTCCAGTGTTTTTGGGGATTTTCGAGACGCTCCAAAAGGCGCGCCTTCTGCTCTTTTTTTGAGACGTTGAGAAAAAATTTGAGCACGATGACGCCGTTATGGGTCAAGTTACGTTCGAAGGCGTTGATGTCTTCGTAGCGCTGCTGCCACAATTTGCGGCCGGGCTTGGAGTCCGGCAGGTGCTGCTTTTCGAGCCACTCGGGATGAACGCGGACCACCAGCACTTCCTCGTAGTAAGACCGATTGAAAATTCCGATGCGGCCGCGCTCGGGAAGGCGCTGGCTGTAACGCCAGAGGAACGGATGGGCGAGCTCCGCGGCCGACGGCTGCTTGAACGCGACGACGTCGCAGCCTTGCGGGTTCACTCCGCTCATGACGTGCTTGATGAGCCCGTCCTTGCCGGCGGCGTCCATGGCCTGAAGGACGATGAGAATGGAATATTGCGCGCTGGCCCATAGCAATTCCTGCGATTCTGCCATACGCTTGAGATTGGTCTGAAGCAGCGCGTCGGCTTCCTCTTTGCTTTCGTGTTCACCGGGCTTGTTGCCGCCGACCCAGGTGGGGTCGAAATCGCGGAGGCGAACCTTGGTTTTGGGTTTCACGCGGAATGGATCGATCAGATGGTTGGCCATTCGTCTTCATTGTAGTTTTATAATTGACCTTCACTATGAAACCGATTTGGCTTGGCCTTATGATTGCGTGCGCCGCGCTGGCGCAGGAGACTCCGACAGAGCGCGAAGCGGCGCGCGATGTGCTGCGCAACATGGCGGAACTCGAAAGAACGATCGACGCACCGACGATCGTGGAGCGGCTGACGGCCGCGAATCCGTCGCGCGATCAGGTGGTGGCGCGCGCCAAGGAGTTGATGGACCAAGAGCTGCTCGCAATGGCGGACGATATCACGCGCCATCCCGAAATCGGATTCGAAGAATACCGGTCGATCGAGAAGCTGACTACCTATCTTAAGGCGCACGGGTTTGAAGTGACTATGGGCGCGGGCGGATTGAAGACCGCGTTCGTGGCGCGATACAAGGGAAATCACGGTTCGCCGAATCTGGGAGTGATTCTCGAATACGACGCGCTGCGCGGCACGCTGCATCCGTTTCACGGCGACCAGCACAGCGCGCAGGGGCCGGTGGGGATGGCGGCGGCGATCGCGATCGCGGAGGTGCTCGACAAGACGCACGCGCCGGGAAGCATCACGGTGTTCGGGACGCCGGGCGAAGAAATGATGCCGCCGAACGCGAAAACCGACATGTTCCGGGCGGGCGTGTTCAACGGCATGGATGTGATCGTGCGCAGCCACTCGACCAGCGCGACATCGCGGCCGGCGGCGGGTTTCGGCACCTGCTGCCTGAATATTGACGGGGTCAAGTATATTTTCAGCGGCGCGCCCTCGCATCAGATGACGCCGTGGGCGGGGCGCAACGCGCTTGAAGCCGTGATCCATCTGTTCAACAATATCGACGCGATGCGATCGACCATCCGGCCGGAAGCGCGCATTCAAGGCATCATCACCGAAGGCGGCGCGGCTCCCAACGTGGTGCCGGACCGGGCGGTGGCGGATTTCTACGTCCGGTACCCGGATGAAGTTTATCTGCGGCAGGTGAAGGAATTCGTCGACAACGCGGCGCGCGCGGCGGCGCTGGCGACGGGCACCAAGCTGAAGATCGACAATTACGGCGAGGATCGCGACGGAATTTCCGTGGCGTCGCTATCCGAGGTCGGCTTCGCGTACCTGAAGAAATACGGCGCGACCAAGATCGAGGCGGCGCCGGGCAAGCCGCAAGGCTTCGAGGAAACCGGGAGCGTATCGAGCGTGATTCCGGGCATGGGCTTCACAGCCGCCTCGTCAAACGCGGCGAATCATACCTATGAGATGGAAGCCGACGCGCTGACCGACATCGGCCATCACGGATTCGTTGTGGATGCGCAGGCGATGACCGCGCTGCTTTACGATTTTCTGACCCACGCGGATTATCGCGCGAAGGTGAAGCAGGAATTCGACGGCATCCACAAATTGTTCGATGAATATCGCGAATCGCTCAGCAAAGTTTATGTGACGCCGAACGTGGCTGATCCGAAATAGAGCTTCATTCCTTTTGGAACGAGTCGAGCAACTGCTCGAATTTTTTCTGATTCGCTTCGATGGTCTTCGACGGGCCGGTGAGCTTGATGAACAGATTGCCGCCCGGGCCTTCGACGATCGCGCCCAGCAGGCGGTAGCCGGGCTGGTTGGTGTTCGACTTGGCCATCGGCCCGCCCATGCCCGTGTAAGCGCCGGAGGAATCGATGGTGGTGACGGCGAAACCGTGGATGGTCCGTTTCTGAATATTCGCCCCGGCGGGCTTTCCGTCAGGCGCGAGTATCTGATTTTTCCAGCGTTCGACATTGGCCTCGACGCTGCCGCCCCGGCCCGCGCCGAAAAAATACACGGCGCATTCGGGCGCGTCTTTGTCGCCGGCGGCGGGAGCGATGTCGTAGGTCGCGGCGCGCATCGGGCGCGAGCCTTCATTTTTCCAACCGGCGGGCGCGGTCCATTTGAGGCCCGCGGCGGATTCGGCGAAAAGAGGAACGGCCAGCAGAAACGCGAGCATCGGGATACGCATGCGATCAGTTTATCTCATCAGTTTGATCACGCCTGTAAGAGATAATGAAGGCGTGAGGCGAAGCAATCGCCGGTTTCGCATCGGGCATTTCGCCGCACTGGTGGCGAGCGCGGTGGCTTGCGCCGCGCAGGAGTCGTCGACGATCGCGCTGAGCAACGGCGCACGGATCGAAGTGACGGCAGGCTTCGGCCATCCCACGGGAGAAGAAACGCTGACGGTGGAGATGGCGCGGGCTTCGGGCAACAGCTTCTATCGAATCTTTTGGGACCAGAATCACCTGGCGGTTTACGCGTACGAACTGGCGCTCGAC
>DATHCE010000008.1:0-47902 GCA_035319685.1 Bryobacteraceae bacterium
GCAACCGCGCTGGTCATCAATCGAGACGGAACCATCGCCGGCTTTCAGGATAAGGTCCAACTCGATCCTTCCGAGGAGGGTACCTATTCGCCCGGTTCCGGGAGGCGGGTTTTCCAAATCGGTGCGCTGACCTTTGGCGTCGCGATCTGCCATGAGGGTTGGCGCTATCCGGAAACCGTCCGCTGGGCGGTCCGGCACGGTGCCCAGATCGTGTTCCACCCTCATTTCCACGAAGCCGAGCCCGGCGGTTACGTGCCCGCGAGTTTCGCGCATCCCCGAACTCATTCCATGAGAAGGCAGTCTTGTGCCGTGCCGCGGAAAATACCTGCTATTTCGCAACGGTAAATTGCGCGAGCGCCGGGTCGCCTACCACTTCCGCGGTGGTACGGCCGGATGGGACGCTGCTCAGCTACCAGCCGTACGGGAAAGAAGGGCTACTGGTCGCGGAAATCGACATCGCCGCGGCCACTGGGCTGATGGCGAAGCGCTACAAGCCTGTCTAGGGGCGCGTCGCGTCGAGGGGAGATTGTCAGCATGCAGTCCAGCCCCGCCATTACGAGTCTGTGTGAAAACAGCGATTTTTACTCCCCGGCGTGACTGCCGGGGCCTGCTCGGCCCTTGCCGCTCAACGACATCGTCAAGCCCTGCCAGTGAGAGTCTGTTTGAAAACAGCGATTTTGCCCTTGCCGCTCAACGGCATCGTCAAGCCCCGCCAGTGGCTAGCGGGGCTTTGCAGGTCGGGGTGGACTACAAGGTTTTCGGAACCGGCGCAGCAACCGTCTCCTGCCTGACAGACGGGACCGAAGAAGGCTCCTCGCGCTGCTTGCCCAGGTAGATCTGGCGTGGCCGCGCTATTTTCTGCTCCGGATCCTCCAGCATCTCCTGCCATTGCGCCAGCCAGCCCACCATACGTGGAATCGCGAACAGCACCGTGAACATGTCGGGCGCGAAACCCATGGCCTGGTAAATGATGCCGGAGTAGAAATCCACATTCGGATACAGCTTGCGCTGCACGAAGTATTGGTCCTCAAGCGCGATCCGCTCCAGTTCCAGCGCAATGTCGAGCTTGGGATTCCGCCCGGTGACGGCGAACACCTGCTCGGCGGCCTGCTTGATGATGCGGGCGCGCGGGTCGTAATTCTTGTAGACACGATGGCCGAAACCCATCAGCTTCAGCTCGCCCGCCTTGACGCGGTTGATGTAGGCCGGAATGTTGTCCACCGAACCGATCTCATCGAGCATTTTGAGGACTTCTTCATTGGCGCCTCCGTGCAACGGACCGGCCAATGCGGAGGCCGCGGCTGCCGCTGTCAGGTAGGGATCGGCCAGCGAGCTGCCCACGCAACGCATCGCCGTGGTGCTGCAATTCTGCTCGTGATCGGCGTGCAGGATGAACAGAATATCGAGCGCCCGCGCCAGCACCGGATTGGCGTTGTACTTCGGCTCGGTCATCTTCCACAGCATGTTCATGAAGTTTTGCGTATAGGAGAGGCTGTTATCCGGATAAACGTAGGGAAGCCCCAGACTGTGGCGATAAGCGTAGGCCGCAATGGTCGGAATCTTGCCCACCAGCCGCAGCACCTGGAGCTTGCGCTCGGAGCGATTCTTCACCTGCCGGGCGCCCGGGTAGAAGGTGGACAGCGCCGCCAGGGTGGTGATCAACATTCCCATGGGATGGGCGTCGTAGTGGAATCCGTCCATGAATTTCTTGATGTTTTCATGCAGCATCGTGTGATGCTTGATCTTGTGCTCCCACTCCCGCAGTTCCTCGGCGTCAGGCAGCTCGCCGAACAGGAGCAGGTGAGCTACTTCGAGGAACGTATGCTTCTCGGCCAGCGTCTCGATCGGGTATCCGCGATACCGCAGGATTCCCTTATCGCCATCGATGAACGTGATCGTGCTCTGGCAGCAAGCGGTGTTCAAGTAGGCGGGATCGTAACTCATGACCCCGAAATCGTCCGGTTCGACTTTGATCTGGCGGAGATCGGTGGCCCGGATATTGCCGTGATACAGGGGCAGTGTATAGGTGCGTCCGGTCCGGTTGTCGGTGAGCGTAAGAGTTTCGTTCAGCATTAGGGGTGGAGCCTCCTCTTCGGGCTGTGTCGTCAGCCCAAAAAATAATTGGGGCAATTCACGCTCCAAAAGCTTCTAGGTTTAGTTTGAACGACTTGCAGTTTGACCGAAGGAGCATGACTGGGTGAAGAGGCGCGGCGCCCGGACGATCCGTTTTAAAATCCGCCGCTATGGCAGCGCAAATACGTACAATTCCTGGCCATTTTGGGGGAACTTGATCTCCGGCGCGAGCACCGTCGGCGCCACGCGCGGACTGCCGCCGCCCAGCCCCGCCATTACGGCCACGTATTGCTTCCCGTCGATGCTGTAAGTAACCGGAAAACCCTGGACCGAGGTCCCCAGGCGCGTCTCCCACAACATCTGGCCGGTTTTCACATCCAGAACGTGGATGGTCCGATTGACGTCACCCACGAGCACCCATCCGCCCGCAGTCGAGAGCGCAGCCGTGAGAAACGGACCCCGCTGCTCGTATTTCCAGACTTCATTCATCGTTTTTACGTCGTATGCGGCGAGTTTGCCCATGTTGCCGTTGCTGCCGGGCATCGGAACAAAGGTACGATCTCCGCCATTGCCGCCGCCATTGCCGCTGAAGTCCACTTCGCGCGCCGTGAAGTTCATACAAGACTGGCTCAGCGGCACGATCAGCAAGCCGGTTGGCTGGTGATAGCTCATGGCCTGCCAGTTCTTCCCGCCCTCCGTGCTGGGGCACACGTAAACCGGCTTGCCGATCTGCATTTCGAGAAGATCCGTGCGGTATTTCGGCTGTCCGGTCAGGGGGTCGATGGACGCCCACACATTTTGCATCACCATTTCTTTGCTGGCGAGATACTTCCCGGTCCTGCGGTCGAGTTTCCAGAGAATGCCCGCCTTACCGGCGTTCAAAGACAATTTCTGATCGCCGATATCGACGAGTACACGCTCGAAAACTTCATCCAGATCGAACGATTCGCCCGGCGCATGCTGGAAATACCAGACCAATTTGCCGGTGTCGGGATTGAGCGCGACCGTCGAGTTCGCGTAGAGCGTCTTGTCGAAGGGCGTGAGCCGGCGGCTGAGGAAATTCCACGGCTTCGACTGGGCCACGCCCCAATAGGTGAGGTTGAGATCGGGATCGTAGCTTCCCGCCAGCCACGTCTCGGCACCCGCACGGTTGTTCATCGGGAGCGCGCCCCAGGTTTCGCTTCCCGGCTGCCCTTCGCGCGGAACGGTGTAAAACCGCCAGGCAAGCTTGCCGGTGTGGATGTCGAAAGCAGAGATGTAGCAGCCATCGCCGTCGAAACGGGCGCATCCCGTCAAGCCCATCAGCACCTTGTCGCCGATCACGATCGTGCCGCTGGTGGAGTTGCGGGGCTTTTCCGACGCGGGCGTGTCCCACAGAATTTTGCCATTGCGGGCGTCGAGCGCGACCATGTGCGCATCGCTGGTGGGAAGGAACACTTTGTCTTCCGCGATGGCGATACTACGGATGCCGCCGTATCCCGGCGACTGATCCGGGCCCACGCGCGTTTCCCAGATCAGATCGCCCGTCCTGCCGTCGAGCGCCTGCACGATATTGCTCGGGCTGGCCAGGTAGATGATGCCGTTGTGCACGATGGGCGTGGTCTGATTGGCGCCCGAGTCGTTGATGGCCCAACTCCATTTCAACTGGAGGGTTTTGACGTTGTCGCGCGTGATCTGGCTGAGCGGGCTATAGCTGTAGCGCTGATAGTTGCGCCCGAAGATGAGCCAATCCGAAGCAGGCGCATTCCGTAGCATCGCGGGCGTCACGGGAACATAGTTCTTCACTTCGCCTTCGACGGTTACGCCGCGCGCGGTTGACAACCCGGCGCCGCGCACGATCGAGGCGGCGACGGAGGCTCCGCGGCCCCGACCTCCTCGCCCACCGGCCGCCGACCCTTGTGCGGTCGCGACGGCGCTGATCAGGGTTGCCGTGCCCGCTGTCAGCGCTCGCTCGCCGGCCTGAGCTCCGTTGCGCTCGAGGATGTAGGCCGTTACGTTGAGACCCGCCCCTTCGCTGAGCGATCCCGGACTGGTCGGCGGCATGGTTTGCAGGATCTCGCCGAACAGTTCGCTTACCATTTTCGTACGCCACTTCAGGATAAAGGTTCCTCCAGCGAGAGCGGGCGCGTCACCCGAACCCTCGAAGTTGGCTCCGTGACATCCCGCGCAATTCTGGTCGTACACCCCTCGTCCTGCCTGAGCCTGGGCGATGGTGAAGATCGCGGCGGCTGGTTGTGGCGGCGCCTGCTGCGCCGCCTGCTGCGCGGCAAGGACTGCTGGTCCTAATGCGGCGGAAATGAGAAGGCGGCGAAACTTCGAATGATCTGTCAGCAGCCGGGCGCCGGGCGTTTTCATGGTTTGATCTCCGCAGGAGATATCATATCTGCTTCCCGAAGCGGCTGTCGCCGGGCATCTCTCGAGGAGATTCTTCGCGTAAGAATTGGAGACGCATCACCACAGGCCGATCGAGCCGCGCGGTTCCAAAGACAGGTAGCTTTCACTGGTCTTCGCGGGCGGCGCGAAGCATTTTCGCCATCCCCTGAAGCAGCTTCCAGCCAATCACGCCGTTGCCCTGCACCAGCGGCTTGAAGTCCCAGTAAGTGAGCCCGTAACAGACCAGGTCCGTGGACGCGGTGATGGTCGCCATGCGCGTGCCTTCGTCGATCAGGGCGATTTCACCGAAATAATCGGGCGCCTTCAAGGTCGCTTTCTTCTTGCCGCGGATGATGACCGCTGCCTCGCCGGATTCGATCACGAAGAAGGCGGCACCGCCCGAGCCCTCCTTGATGACCGCCTCCCCTTCGGAGAAGCGACGCTCCTTGAACAGGCGGGCAATCTGCCGGATCTCGCGTGTGGACAGTCCGGCAAACAGCGGCACTCGTTGCAGGGCCTTGATGGGCACACCCCGTGTTGGCATGGATCCTCCGACTTACTTTCCCGACTTCGTGATCGCCCTGCATTGAAGCAGATAGAGGGTCCCTTGAGCGATCGCCCATTCGACGTCCCGGCCCGGTCCGTAAACCTGCTCGCACCGGTCGGCGAGCCGGTTCAGATCGCGGAGCTGGTCGTCGGCAAGGCAGAGGCGTTCGACCAGCTCCGGTGAAACTTTCTCCTCGATCGTGCCGCCGGCAGGAACACCACGAACGGCGACCCTTTTGAGCCCCGGCTTCCGCTCGAGCACGTGCCCCGAACGGTCGATGCGGTAGTGGTCCGGAATCACGATGCCCGCGACCACGGCCTCTCCTAGCCCCCAGCTCGCCTCGATCACGCGCTCGTCGGCCCCGGTGACAGGATTCTTCGTAAACATGACCCCCGCGGTTTCGGGATCCAGCAGCGCCTGGACCACGACGCCGACGCTGGGGCGAGTGAAAAGGCCGACGCGCTGCCGGTAGGTGATCGCCGAGTCGGAGTTCGCCGACCACCAGATCTTGCTCAACGCCGAGGTCATGTCCTCCGCCGACCGAATGTTCAGCAACGTCAAGTGCTGGCCGGCGAAGCTCGCCATGGCGCCGTCCTCGTCCATGGCGGACGAGCGAAATGCAAGCGGAACGCCGAGCGGAGCGATCCATTTAGCGACCTCCTTGATCGAGGGTTGCTCCCCGGCTGCGACCGCTTCGACGATCCCACCGGACAGAGCGACTCCGGGCGGGACCGGAAGGCCATCCCGGATCGCCTGCCCCAGGCCCACCGCTTTCGAGCCGAAGTTCGTCTCGTCGAGCGCCTTCTCTAACGGGACAACGCGCTTCACCCGAGCACCCTGACCTCGCCGGCATCGCCGTCGACGCGCACCCGCACGCCGTCGGCGATACGCTCGGTCGCCTCGCGCGTCCCCACCACTCCCGGAATCCCGTACTCGCGCGCGACAATCGCCGAGTGAGAAAGCAGGCCGCCGCTGTCGGTCACAATCGCCCCGAGCAACGGGAGCAGAATGTTGAACGCTTCGGTGGTCGATTCGGTAACGAGTACGTCGCCGCGGACGATCCGGTCGAATTCCGAGGGATGGGAGATCCGGCGAGCCGGTCCTTCGTAGACGCCGCGGCTCGCGGCCAGCCCGCGCAGCACGTGTTCCTCATGCGGCGCCTCGGAACTGCCGAATAGAGAATGCAATGCGATGCCGGTTGCGCGCATCATGCGCGCGGCCGCCGGCGGCAACCCGGCGAGGTCCGGGGGAGGCGGCGGCGTTCCCAGCGTCGCCGGCGCATCTTTGGCACTGTGCGATGCCCGGTATTCGGCTCGCTTCGCGAGTTCATCGGCGGAAGGCCCATCGGTGCCGGACAGTAGCGCGCGCATCTCATCAATGCCGGCATCGACGAAGTGTTCGGCGTCGTGGATCCGCCCCTTGCGGGCGAGCCGGCGACCCGCCGCGAGCGCTGCCCGGCGCATCAGCCCCGAGGCCCAGATGTCGCTGAAAACGCCACGCTCGTCGCGGATCGGGTAGGTAACGCGCGCCTCCTCGAGTAACCCGTCGAACTCGGCGCGATGCTGTGCGGGCACCTTCCCCCGCACGTCTGCGATCCGTTCCTGGACGTCCGACGCGCCGGCGGCCGTTCCCGCAACGGCGGCACGAATGGCGCGGCGCAGCGAGTCCGGCATCTCGAGCGCGAAGGGATTCGAGATATCGAAGCCGTCGAGCAGCCGGTACCCGACCAGATCCAGATACGCGGACACCGCGGCGCCGGTACCACGATCAAGCGAGCGCAACGCTTCCAGTGCTTGACCCGGATCGCCTTCCGCTTCGAGTTGCTGCTGCGCACGAGGATCCTGGCGGATCGCGAGGATCAACTGCTCGAGTTGTGCAGAGGCTCCCGCCGACACCGGCGAAGCGCCGCGCATCAAGCCCAGCAGCTCGGCCGGCGGCAAGCCGGTCCAATCTCCTACATGCGCCAGGAAATCTCCCGTCGGGACGATCGCCGCGGCAGTGAAGCGCATGTGCTGATAGAGCATCTGCGCGTGGTGATCGCGGCAACGCGTCAGATGCGCGGCCAGGGTATCGTCGGAGAGGCCGTCCGGGTCAACCGACTGCAACTCCCGGTGAGCCTTCATCGAGGCCGGCTTGAACGTCCCATTCCATTCGTTTAGCTGCTCTCGCCAAAGCTTCTGCCGGAAGACTTCCTCCGCGCGCGCAAAACGCTGGGGTATCTCATCGTGTGGAGCCGGCCCCACGCTCCTGTATGCGAAGCCGTTGATGTAGGCCATTTCGAGCGAGTCGATCAACATGCCGTAGAATCGCGCGAATTCAGCGGTGCCGCGCTTGCAAGATGCGGGATGGACCTCGGCCCAGTACCGCGTCGCGGGGCGTGGAAAGTGAACGGGGTCCAGTTCCCAAAAGCCGGGGCCCGGGGCTTCGAAGCGAAGCTCGGTTGCTGTGCCTGTGCTATTCATGGAGTTCCTTTCACGATCGTTTTGTTGTCGTTCGACCCCAAGCGGTTGTGGTCGAGATTTGCGCTCTGAATTCTATCACAGGCTGCCAGGTTTTGATGTTCGGGGACGGAGGCGTGTCGGGGACGAAAGCGCGAATCCTGCGCTAAACTGATCTGCTAATGACCGCGAACGCGATCGAACTGACGTTCTGGGGTGTTCGCGGCTCTATCCCCACTCCGGTCTCGGAAAACCTCGGCTTCGGGGGCAACACCGCGTGCATCGCGATCCGCGTGGACGGCCAGCCGCCGCTCATTTTCGACGCCGGCAGTGGGATCTGCCGTCTGGGAAATACGCTTCGCAAGGAGCTGGCTCTCCATATTTTCCTGACCCATTTCCATTGGGATCACATCCAAGGCATCCCGTGCTTCGCGCCTCTGTTCGACGCGAATTGCAGCACAACCATTCATTCAAGCCGGGAGCCGGCGGACCTTGAGCGTATCCTTGCGGCGCAGATGCTTCCGCCATACTTTCCCGTCGTCATGCCCGCGTACGCCGCATACCGGCAAATCGAAAACGACGGGACGCGGATCGGTCCGCTCCTGGTGCGTCCTTTCCCGCTGCATCATCCCAATGGCGCGACCGGATATCGCATCGAATGCGCCGATGTCTCCATCGTGTATGCCTGCGATCATGAGCATGGCAACCCCGCGACCGATGCCATTCTCCGGCGCTATGCGGACCACGCCGACTTTTTGATCTACGACGCGCAGTACACCACCGAGGAATACGAACAGCGCCGCGGCTGGGGGCACAGCACGTGGGGGGAGGCCGTCAAATTCGCTCGCGAGGCGCGCGTCAAACAGCTGATTCTGTTCCACCACGATCCGCTTCGCACGGACGGCCAGCTCGATCGGATTGTCCGCGATGCACAATCGGAATTTGAGAACACCATCGCCGCCAAAGAGGGCTGGTGCGCGAAATTTTAATGCCGGAACGTAGCCTTTTAATCTATCGCCCGGATGCCACGACGCATGTCGTGGAGCTCGCGCTTCCCGTAGTGCGAATCGGCCGTGGCGAAGACAATGAAATTGTTCTTGAAGACCCCAGCCGCAGCGTCTCGCGATGTCACGCTCAAATCCTGGTCGATCCCGGCGGCGAAACCATTCTGACGGACCTCAAATCGGCCAATGGAACGTTCGTCAATGAACAGGTCGTGAATGGTCAGGTCACGCTGGCCGCGGACGATGTCATCCGTATTGGAAGTTACCGGCTCATTTTTCGATGCGATGCCGTTGCATCCGTTAAACCAGAGCCGCCGTCCAAGCCAGATTCGCCGTCGTCGCCCCCGTTTGAAATCGAGGCGGCCGCGGTCGATCTCGGCGAATTGCAGGATCGCCCGCATTTGATACCGCCATCGGAACCAGCCCTGGACATCTCTCACGAGCTTCGCGCCCTGGAGCTGTTGCACGAGGTGGGCGTGCGCCTGGCGCGTACAGTCACGCCGCAGGATGTGGTCGAGACCGCAGTCGACCTCCTGTTCCACATCGCCGGAGCGCAGCGCGCAACCCTCATGCATTGGGACGACGAGCAGCGCGCCTTCCTCCCCGCGGACCTGTATGCCCCTGGCGGCCGGAAGATGAAGGCAACGCCCGCTTCCTTCGATCCCCGGGGCCTCGTCCTGAGCAAAACGATCCTTGAAAAAGTGCGCACGGAAAATCGTCCCCTGCACATACGCGACGCCCGGTCTCATGCCGAGTTGGGCGGCTCTTTAAGCATCATGCGCGCGGGTATTCAAGCTGCTTTCTGCTCGCCCCTTTCTTTTCAAGGCCGATTCCTTGGCGTGCTCTACGCCGATAATCTGGCTGCGCCGGACGCTTTCACGGCGGCCGATTTTCGCATCTTCACCACCATCGCCGCGCAAACCGGCCTGGCGCTGGCCTCCGCGCTCACCCGCGCTGAGCTGCTGAAGCGCGAGGTGCAACAGGCCGCCATGCGGCTGTATCTCTCTCCCCAAGTGGCCGACCTGATCACCTCCGTCGATGGAGATGTAGAACTGGGCGGCGTTCTGCAGACCGTCACCATCTTATTCGCCGATATCCGCGACTTTACCCAGATCTCAGAACGTATGGATGCCCGCGCAGTGGTTCTGCTGCTTAACGAATTCTTCACCGTCATGACGGATGTGATTTTCGACGCCGGAGGGACGCTCGATAAATATATCGGCGACTGTGTGATGGCGATCTTCGGGGCGCCCGTCCCCGCGGCGGACGATATGCAGCGCGCGGTCCGGGCCGCCATCAACATGCAGCGCGCGGTGGCGCGACTCAATCACCGCATCCGAATAGGCGTCGGCCTTCACAGCGGACCGGCCGTGGTCGGCAACATCGGTTCCGATCAGCGCATGCAGTACACCGCGATCGGCGATACCGTCAACGTCGCGGCGAGATTGGTCAGCATCGCGGCCCCAGGGCAGATCATCGTTTCCCAGGATGTGAGGAATTTGGCCGCAGGCTCATTTGAACCGCTGGGAGAGGTGGAACTAAAGGGCCGCCAACAGAAAATGGCGGTTCATTCGCTGTTATGGAGCCATAATTGACACGCAACCGAGCCATTTGCCACGGGCTTGCTCGTCCGAAAGGCTTGACAGCTTCACGATTGACCGGCGTTCCTCACTGATCAATCGATTGATTGGCGAGTCTGCGCGCGAATCCGTGGCATACTGCTCGTACCCGTGCGGCCCTTAGAACAACTATGGGATGAACGCAACCGCGTTCCTGTCCTGCTGCTCAGCACATTCATGATCCTGATGATCGCGATCGCCGATTGGTGGACAGCGCCCTACGTGTCCCTCGGATTCCTGTACCTGTTTCCGATTATGCTCGCGGCCGGATTTCTGCCGCGATGGGCAATCGCCGCACTCGGCTTGATTTGCGCGGTATTAAGCGCCGTGTTCAGTTCACTCGACCGGTCAATCGTTAGATTAGGATTTGAGACACTCGCATTGGCTGGTTGTGGATTGTACATGGCCGAATTGGTCCGCAATCGCCGGTTGACGCTCGATGTGCAGGAGCGGCTGAAGACGTTAGTGGAAACCAGCCCGGCCGCAATCGTGACGGTGAACGAGCTGGGCGAAATCGAACTGGCCAATCGCGCAGCGGCCGAACTGATGGCGCCGTGCGATGGGAAGCTGGCCGGGAGTCCGATCGCCGCGTATCTACCGCAGCTTCATTATGCGCTTCGCGCCGGCGAGGCGCCACAGTTTCGCGCATCCATGCAGTGTCTGGGGCATCGCAAGAATGGCGAACCGTTTACTGCCGATGTGTGGTTTTCCACATATAAAGAAGGACGCGCGTCTAAGCTGGCCGCAATTATCGCTGATGTCACGGAAGACGCGGGTGGTGGAGACTCGGGTTTGCCGGGCAGTCCAGACGGGCGGCCGGGGTTGACCGGACGGGAAACCGAGGTCCTTCGCTTTCTGGTACAGGGATTGACTAATAAAGAGATAGCTGGACGGATGGAAATGTCGGAAAGCACGGTGAAGAACGCGCTTCAGCAGATTTTTCTCAAAGTCCACGTCCGGACTCGATCGCAACTGGTGCGGGTTGCGCTGGAACAGTATAGGGATCTGTTATGAGGCACCGTTGCGCTTGCCGTCGAGCGCGATCCGCACGAGCTGGCTGCGCGTTCTTACGCCGGCTTTATTAAATAAATGTTGTAACGTCGCCTTGATGGTCCCTTCCGATATGCCAATCTGTTCGGCAATCTTTCGATTTGACAACCCTCCGATCAATCCTTCAAGCACAATTTCCTCTCTTTCGGAGAGGCCATTGAGCCCACGATCCTGGTAATGCGGATAGCGTTCCGCCAGAAGGCGAAGAATCTGGGGATCAATCCAGGCTTCGCCGCTCGCCACCAGGCGAATCGCCTGCATCAGGCGGGCGGAGGAGCCGCATTCGAGAAAAATTCCCGCGGCGCCCTGGCGCAGAACGATCGCCGAGGCGGCGGGGTCCAAGGCCGGAGCGACGACCAGAAACTTTCCTGAATAGCCCCCCTTACGCGCCATCGGGATGAAAATCTTAGCAGCGCTGAGATCCAGGACGAAGACATCAACCTCGCCGATGCAGTCGAGAGCTCGTTCCGGCGTGGCGCATTCGGCGACCAGATCGAAACCGGGTTCCGCGCCGAGGCGATGGGCTAGGCTCTCCCGCAACAAAACGCGATCACTCAACAGCGCCAGCCGGACTCGCGCTGAGCCGGCGGCGTCTGTATCTTTGGTGGCGGAATCCACCGTCGAAACTGTCATGGGCAAATGTTAGGGCGAATCGAGCGCGTTGCCAAGACCCTTCGCCGAAAGATCCTGAGCACGACTACTCGCGAAAAATGGATAATCCGTATCACCGTTCAGCTAATCCTATGGCAGGCGTGTTGGATATAAGATCACTGGCGTTTGACGGCAGTTCCGGCTACAGTCGGGCTTGCAGATCATGTTATGGACAATTCGAAATTACGCGTGGCGATGCTCGCCGCTTCGCTCGCGGCGAGTCTCTCCGCGCAGACGGCGTTCACATGGGACCAGATCAAGGAGAAGTTTGAAGCTGTAAATCCCACGTTACAAGCTGCGCAAGCCAATATCGACGAGTCGCGCGCGAATGAGATCACGGCATTCCTGAGGCCGAACCCCGACGTTACGGGGACGATCGACCAGATCAATCCGTTCACCACGCAGCCTCCGCCGAGCGGAGGTGCCAGCACGTACAGCCCGTTCGCGTATGCACTGCCGTCGGGGTCCGTCAGCTACCTGCACGAGCGCGAGCACAAGCGCGAACTGCGACGCGATGGCGCGAAAGAATCGACCCTGATCGCACAATCGACTTACTCGGATCAAATGCGCGGGCTATTGTTCAGCCTCCGCAGTGCGTTCGTGCAAGTGTTGCAGTCGAAAGCCGTGCTCGAAAACGCGAAGGAGAACCTGGCGTATTGGGACCGCGAACTCGACGTCAACCGGAAGCGCTTCACAGCGGGCGATCTGGCGCAAGTGGATCTGAACCGTCTGGAGTTGCAGCGGGTCCAGTTCGAATCGGACTATGAAACGGCGCTGGTGAGTCTGCGCACCGCGAAAATCCAGCTCCTCCAGTTACTGAACGACCGCACGCCGATCGAGCGGTTCGACGTGAACGGCCCTTTCCAGTTCGCGAATGAGCTGGCACCGCTCGATCAATTTCGCACGATCGCACTCGAAACGCGGCCGGACTTGAAAGCGGCGATGCAGAATGTCGATCTGTCCAAGGTCAACCATCAACTGGCGGTCGCCAACGGTTCCACCGACCCGACCTTCAGCGTCGACTTCGCCCGCAATCCGCCGATTCCGGCCTACCTGGGTATCAGCGTCACGATTCCGCTGCGCATTTTCGATCGCAATCAGGGAGAGAAAGCCCGGACCCAGATCGATATCGACCGCAACCAGAAGCTGCTCGAAGCGGCGCAGGCGCAGGTGTTCAGCGACGTCGACTCGGCCTACTGGACGCTGGTCCAGACCGTAAATCTGTTACAGCCGTATAAGACCCGATATCTGGTGCTCGCCACCGACGTGCGCGACCGGATGGCTTTTTCCTATCAGCACGGAGGTGCGTCGTTGCTCGACTACCTGGACGCCGAGAAATCGTATCGCGACACCCGGCTCGCGTATCTGAATCTGATTGGTTCGTATTTAACTGCCGCGGCGCAAATCAACATGGCCGTGGGACGAGAGGTCATCCGATGAATCGTTTTCATCTCATCAAGGCAGTATTCTGCATCGGGCTGGCGGTGGTCAGCGCCGGATGCGAGAGGAAGGTGACGGCTCAGGAGAACGCCGCGGCGGCCACCGGGCCCGTTGCCGTAGTGGTCGAGCCCGATCTCGACGCGAACAATTTCAAGGTCGACCATCCCGACCGCTTCCCGCTGGTGACCGCAGGCGAGCACGTCGCCGCGCCGGAGCTGAGCGCCACGGGCGTGGTCAATCCCGACGTGTCGCGTCAAGTCCCGGTGCCATCGCTCGCGACCGGGCGGGTGGTCGAGATCGATGCGCGGCTGGGCGACGAAGTGAAGAAGGGCCAGTTGCTGTTCAAAGTGCGCAGCAGCGACATTGCCGGCGCGTTCTCGGACTATCGCAAAGCGGTCAAGAACGAGGAGCTCACGAAAATCCAGCTCGACCGCGCCAAGCTTTTATTCGATAACGGTGCGATCCCCAAGAGCGCGCTTGAAGTCGCGCAGAACGCCGAGGACAACGCGATGGTCGATCTCGACACGACCACGGAACATCTGCGATTGCTCGGATCGGATCTGAATCATCCGACCGGCATCGTCGAAGTGACGGCGCCGGTCTCGGGAGTCATCACGGATCAGGAAATCACCAACGCGGCGGGTCTTCAGGCGCTGACTCTGCCGGCTCCATTCACCATCTCCGACCTGTCGCATGTCTGGATCATCTGCGACGTTTACGAGAACAACATGGCGCAGGTGCATCTGGGCGAGTTTGCCGACATTCATTTGGTGGCGTACCCGAACCGCGTTTTGAAGGGCCGCATCAGCAACATTCTTCCGGCAATCGACCCCACGATCCGCACCGCAAAGGTTCGGATTGAAGTGGAGAATCCGGGCCTGATGCGGCTCGGGATGTTCGTGACCGCGACGTTTCACGGGGCGACGACGGAAACGCGCGCGACGGTTCCCTCCACCGCGATTCTTCACCTGCACGATCGCGAGTGGGTCTACACGCCGATCGAAAACGGGCGCTTCCGGCGGCTGGAGGTCGTCTCGGGCAACATGCTGCCCGGAAATATGCAGGAAGTCGTCAGCGGGATCAAGCCGGGAGACCGAGTGGTCTCAAATGCCCTGGTCCTCCAGGACACGATGGAGCAGTAATGATCCAAAAGCTTGTCGATTTTGCCCTGAAGAACCGGTTCCTGGTGCTGGCGGCGGCGCTGCTGTTGTTTGTCTGGGGCGCGATTTCGTTCCATCAGCTGCCCGTCGAGGCCTATCCCGACGTTGCCAACAACTACGTCGAAGTCATCACGCAATGGCCGGGCATTTCGGCCGAACAGATCGAGCAGCAGGTGACGATTCCGCTCGAGATCGTGATGAACGGAATCCCGGGCGTGGTGCATCTGCGTTCGTTTTCCCTGTTCGGACTGTCGGATCTCAAGTTGATTTTCGACGACACAACCGACAATGCATGGAATCGCGAGCGCGCGCTCGAACGGCTCGCCCAGGTCACCCTGCCGCCGAACGTCGTCCCGCAGATGGGAACCGACTGGAGCCCGGTGGGCCAGATCTATTTCTTCACACTGCACAGCACCAACCCGCAGTACGACGTGATGGAGTTGAAGTCGATTGAAGACTGGGTGGTCGAAAAGAATTTCAAATCCGTGCCCAATATCGTCGACGTGGCCAGTTTCGGCGGGCCCACGCGCGAATATCAGGTACGCGTCGATCCGGACAAGCTCATCGACTACGGCCTCAGCATCGCGCAGGTGGAGCAGCAACTCACCAACAACAACGCCAACGCCGGAGGCAGCTTCATCGAAGCCGGCCTGCAGCAGATCAACATTCGCGAAGTTGGCCTGGTGCGCAACGTGCGCGACATCGACAGCACCGTGATTTCGACCAAGGGCGGCACGCCGCTGCGCATCCGGGATATCGCCGTTGTCGCGCAAGGTCCGAAGATCCGTTTAGGCCAGTTCGCGCGTGCGATTCATCGCGAAGACGGCAAGGTGATCGACAACGACGACGTGGTTTCCGGCATCGTGCTGTTGCGCAAAGGCGCGGATGCCGACGGCGCGCTCGAGGGCATTCACAAGAAAGTCCAGGAGCTGAACGATTACATTCTGCCTCCCGGCGTGAAAATCGATCCGTTCATCGATCGCAGCGATCTGGTTCATTTGACGACGCACACCGTGCTGCACAATTTGACCGAAGGCATCATTCTCGTCGTCATCATTCTGTTCGTGTTCCTCGGCAATATCCGCGGGGCGATCATTGTCGCGCTGACCATTCCGTTTTCGCTGTTGTTTGCGGCGACCTGCCTGAAGCTCAAAGATATTCCCGCGAATCTGCTGTCGCTCGGCGCCCTGGATTTCGGAATGGTGGTGGACGGCGCCGTGGTGATGGTGGAAAATATCGTGCGGCACCTGGGCCGCCGCGACGCCGACGACCGAACGCCCACGCAGAAAATCTTCGAGGCCGCGCACGAGGTGCAACGGCCGGTGTTCTACGCGATCGCCATCATCATTACGGCTTATCTGCCTATCTTCACGCTGCAACGCGTCGAAGGCCGCCTGTTCAAGCCGATGGCGTGGACCGTGGCGTTCGCGCTGCTCGGCGCGCTCCTGTTCTCGATTCTCATCGCGCCCGTGCTGGCGAGCCTGTTCTTTCCCAAGGGTGCGCGCGAGTGGCGCAATCCGGTGATGCAATGGCTGACCGACGTGTACTCTAAAACGCTGCGCGTCGCGATCCGCCTGCGATTTGTTACCGTGGCCGCCGGGGTAGCGGGACTGGGAATCGCGTTATACCTGTGGCTCGGCGGCGTGATCGGTTCGGAATTTCTTCCGCACCTGGATGAAGGCGCGCTGTGGGTGCGCGGCACGCTCGCGCCAAGCACGGGGCCGAGCGAAGGCATCCGGCTTTCCAACCAGGCTCGCATTCTGTTGTGCTCGTTTCCCGAGGCGACGCAATGCACCAGCCAGGTGGGCCGTCCCGATGACGGCACCGACACCACCGGATTCTTCAACACCGAATATTTCGTCGATCTGAAACCGAAAGAACAATGGCGCCCCGGGTTTCATCAGAACAAAGACGAGCTGATCGCGGCGATGAACCGCGAACTCGAAAAAATTCCGGGCGTCATCTGGAACTTTTCGCAGCCTATCGCCGACAACATGGAGGAAGCGGTCAGCGGTGTGAAAGGGCAACTGGCGACCAAAGTGTATGGCGACGATTTGGGCGTCCTTGAAGATAAGGCGGACCAGATCGTTAAGGTAATGCGGCAGGTGAACGGGATTCAGGACCTCGGAGTTTTTCACGTGCTCGGCCAGCCCAATGAAAATTTCGAAGTCAATCGCCAGGCTGCCGCGCGCTATCAGATCAACGTCGCCGACGTGCAGGACGCGATCCAGACCGCGGCTGGAGGCAACGCGCTCACCCAGGTGCTGCAAGGCGAGGCTCGCTACGACCTGGTGATGCGTTACCTGCCGCGGTTCCGCGATACCAAAGAAGCGCTGGAAAATATTCGATTGCTGGCGCCCACCGGCGAACGGGTCTCGCTCGCGCAGCTGTGCACCATCCAGGAGCGCGACGGCGGATCGGAGATCTATCGCGAAGGAAACCAGCGCTACGTCGCGATCAAGTACAGCGTGCGCGGGCGCGACTTGGGCGGCGCGGTCGAGGAAGCGATTCAGAGAGTGAATGCGAAGGTGCAACTGCCGCGCGGATATCACATCGACTGGGAAGGCGAGTATGAAAGCGAGAAGCGCGCCGAAGCTCGGCTGCTGATCATCGTGCCGCTGACCGTTCTGCTGATCTTCATCATCCTCTACACCATGTTCCGCTCGTTCAAATGGGCGATTCTGATTCTGGTGAACGTGATGCTGGCCCGCATCGGAGGGTTGCTCGCGCTGCTGATCACGCACACCAATTTCAGCGTGTCGTCGGGCGTCGGTTTCCTGGCGCTGTTCGGCGTTTCGGTTCAAACCGGCGTCATCATGCTCGAATACATCAATCAGCTTCGCGCGCGCGGAAATTCCATCGAAGACGCCGCAGTGCAGGGAGCAGTTTTGAGGCTCCGTCCCATCATGATGACGATGCTGGTGGCGACGCTCGGTTTGTTGCCGGCCGCGCTGTCGCACGGAATCGGGTCGGATTCGCAGAGGCCGTTCGCGATCGTGATCGTCGGAGGTCTCATCGCGGATCTGGTGATGAGTATCTTCCTGCTGCCGACGCTGTACGTGTGGATGGCGGGATCAAACGATGTTCTGCCGGAGCCGGAACCGGAGTTCGATGAGGAGGCCTGAGCGCCAGGAGTAAAACTATGGGAACAGAGTGTAGCTCTGTTTACCATGGGCGGAAGCACGGGAATCTGCGTCCTTTCTCACTGCCACACGGCCACGCCCCCCGGCGGGATCGTCCGCGCGCCGATCAACATCCTGGAAGCAGTGGATGCGGGAACTGGAATATTGGAATCCGTGAAATTCGTTGCCACCCAGAAGCCATCGCGCCAGTCCACCATGAAATTCGACGGTAGCTGGGCGGGCTTCACACCCGCGGCGGAATATATGGACGACATCAGATCAGTCTCCAGATCGCCGTGGAGCGAATCCACTCCGATATAGACGACTTGGCCTCGTCCGAGCCGATGCCGGACAGCGGCCGCGCTGCCCTTGTAGAACTGATCGGCGTAACTGGCGAGAACCTGCGTGCCGGGGCGCGGTTCCAGGATGTCGGCCCACGATCCCCAATCGTAGGTCTTCCCGCCCGCCGTTACCTTTCCATTGCGGCCCTCGGGAAGCACGTCGTATTTCGGAATCGCGGCGCCGATCAGATCATAGATCGGCTCGGCCCATCGCGATTCCCAGATGTGCCCCCTGCGGTCCTTCTGCGCGCTACGGCACGTGAGTATTAGAGTGCCGCCGTTCTCCGCGTACTGCCGGAAACGCTCGATCAGTGGCCGGTCCACAAGCTGATAAGAAGGCGCCACCAGAAACTTGTACCTGGAAAAATCCTTTTCCTCGGTGATTACTTCCACCGGCGCCATCATCGCTTTGAGCGCCCGGTAATACTTCATCCAGTGGCCGGCCGTGTCCCAACGGACCGTCTGCTTGTGATTGTCGATGTCCCAGCGGTTCTCGAAGCTGTTCAGAAAGCCCGTGCGGCGGCCGGCGTAATCAGCGGGTTCGGCCACGCCCGGACGATAGATTTTGCGGAGCATTTGAACGTCGTGAATCGCTTCGGCGAACTCCCTGCCGCCGGGCGCGAGCGTTACGCCATCCGGCTCGACGATGGTTTTGTGATACAGCTCGTCTCCGGCGAGCGGCTGCCGGTACCGGTAGGTGCAGACCAGGCGCGCTCCCTGCGCGAAGGCCCGCAGAATCCACGCGTGAATCACCCCGGGCAGGGGCCACGGGTTCACCGGCGCCCAGTTGACCTGTCCCGGCTGAAGCTCCATCGGGCCTTCAATACCGCTTCCGAGATTCCGGAGAAAATCGTGGCTGAACCCGATCAGCGCCGGATCACCCATGCGGAACCCCAAATCGCCATGAAACAGCCCGCCGCTGACTGGATACATCGTGAACGTCATAACATCGAGATCTTTTTCGGAGAGCGCCGGGTCGACCAGATCGTGACCCATCATGAAGTTCGTCGTGATCCACTGGTTCTTTACGCTTCGCCTCAGCACGGCCGTTTGAAAACGGAGATAGTCGGCGGCTTCGGCGGCGAACCAGCGGTGCAGATCGAGCATCGCGTGGGGATTCGGGCCTGCCACCAGCACGCGAGCATTGGGGATCTCGATCTGATCGAAGCTCGAATACATCTGCGACCAGAAGGAGTTACCCCAGTCCTCGTTCAGCCGCTCGATCGCGCCGTATTTATGGCGCAGCCATTCCCGGAATTTTTCCTGTGATGCCAAGCCATACGACATACCTTGGCCATAGTGCGAAAGTTCGTTATCGAGCTGCCAGCCCCACACAACGGGGTTGGTCCCGTAGCGCTCGGCAAGTTTTGAGACAATTCGCTCGACGTATTGGCGATAAATCGGTGAACTCCAGTCGGCCTGTTCGCGCGAGCCGTGCTCCATTCGCCTGCCGTCGGCGTTGATCATGAGAATTTCGGGATGGTTCTTCGAAAGCCAGGCGGGCGGTGTCGCAGTCGGCGTGCAAAGGACCACTTTCAGGTCGTTCCGCTGCGCCAACGCAATCACGCGATCGAGCCAGACGAACTGATACTGCCCCTCTTCGGGCTCCATAAAAGCCCACGCAAATTCGCCGACGTGTATGTATTCGAAGCCGAGCTTCTTTATGTTGGCGATGTCTCGTTCCCACTGCGATTCCGGCCATGCCTCGGGGTAATAATAGACGCCGATTGTCGTAAGATCCCCCGGCGGGAACCAATGGGCCGGCTGGGCGAGGCACGAGGCGCAAATCGCGGCGAACGCAAACACGCGGCCAGAAGGCATTCTTCAAGGCTATCAAGAGATGGAATGAACCGCCGATTACACAAACCCTCCCCGGCTGATTACTTCAGGGAGATCCGCTTCGCGATCAAATGAGATGTGACGGGCGGGCTTATTCCCGCGAACCTTTGCTCCGTTTTTCGGATCATTCGCAACCACAGGGTGTCCGGGTTTGCATCGAAAACCGTTCCGGCATCCGCCGGAAAGATGAACCACGCGCCCAGTTCCACTTCTCTCTTCAGTTGGTCGTGGGTCCATCCGGCGTAGCCCAGATAGACGTGAAAATTGCTTGCGTCCGGTTGCGCCGAGATAGTCCGTTCGAGCGAAATCTTGCTGAGAATCAGGTAGACGCTGCCGAAGACGTTCTCGGCGCCGTTTACTTTTACTCGCGAATTGAGCAGCGCAAACACCGCGGAGATTTCCACGGGACCGCCGAGATAGACCGGGTCTGCGCGGCCTTTCGCCGCGCTCAAACCCTCAACGGCGCGTGAAAGCGGGACTTCCGTGCGCCGGTTGAGAATGAGTCCGAGCACGCCTTCGGCGTCGTCGTGAATCAGCAGGACTACCGTCTGAGCGAAATTCGGATCGGCGAGGTCCCGGCTTGCGACCAGCAACGTCGAGGGGCCCAGCTCCTTGGCGTTTTTGGACTGGGCCGGAAGAAAGGCGATTCGGGGGACTTCGCTCGTCCGGCGGAATGCCTTGGTCGAATGCGACGGCGACAACTCGGTCCCGGCGAGGAGCAGGGCAAGCGCTGCGCCGAGCCCCAGCCACGACGTGCGGTTACTGACGGCGCTTGGACCCGGCGCCATATGAGAATGATTCTATCAGGGTTGGTAAAGTCGACATACCTTGGCCCCTTGGTGCGTGGCTGGTTGTGATTGCCGCATGCCTGAACTACAATCCAAGGTTTAACGCTTCGAGTTCAAATGGAGAACGAAATGCCTGAAAGAAAACGAAGTTGCGCGAGCATCACGACGTTGGCCGCGTGCCTTGCTTTGGCCGCCGCGCTGGCGCCGGCGCAGTGGAAGCCGAAGGACACCGAATGGCCGAGCTATAACGCGGACACGATGGGGTCGCGGTACCGGCCGCTCGATCAGATCAACGCGTCGAATTTCGATAAGCTCGAAGTCGCCTGGAGATTCAAGACCGATCCGATCGGGAACCGGCCCGAATATAAACTCGAAGGGACGCCGCTGATGGTGGATGGCGTGGTCTACGCGACCGCCGGATCCCGCCGCGCCGCGGTCGCGCTCGACGCGGAAACGGGCGAGCTGTTGTGGGTTCACGGCGAGCATGAAGGCGAGCGCGGGGCGAGCGCTGTGCGCCAGCTTTCCGGCCGCGGTCTCGCCTATTGGAGCGATGGCAAGGGCGACGATCGCATCTTCTACACCACTCCGGGCTATCGCCTGATCTGCCTGAACGCGCACAATGGCATGCTGGTCACCAGCTTCGGCAAAAGCGGCGTGGTCGATTTGAAACTCGAGGACGATCAGGAAGTCTCCGCCTGGAACGACAAAGGCGAGTGGGTTCCGGACCTGATTCACGGCGAACTGGGCATCCAGTCGGCGCCGACCATCGGCGGGAACACAATCATCATCGGCGCGGCGCTGCGCGAGGGCATGACGCCCAGAAGCATGCGCAACAACAAAGGTTACGTGCGCGGATTCGACGTCCGCACCGGCAAGCGTCTGTGGATCTTCCATACGATCCCTAAGAAAGGCGAGCCGGGTTACGATACCTGGCTGAACGGATCGGCCGAATATACCGGCAACACCGGCTTGTGGACCCAGGTCAGCATCGATCAGGAACTGGCTCTGGCATATCTGCCGATCGAATCGCCGACCCACGACTATTACGGCGGGCATCGGCCGGGCAACAATCTGTTCGGGGAAACGCTGGTGTGCGTCGATCTTAAATCCGGCAAGCCCAAGTGGTATTTCCAGTTGGTGCATCATCCGCTATGGGACATGGATATTTCCTCGGCGCCGCTGCTGATGGACATCCAGGTGGACGGCAAGCCGATTAAGGCCGTGGCGCAGCCGTCCAAACAGGGCTTCCTGTATGTGTTCGATCGCGTGACCGGAAAACCGGTGTGGCCGATCGAAGAGAAACCCGTTGAAGTCGGCTCGGTTCCGGGCGAATGGTATTCGAAAACGCAGCCGATCCCCACCAAACCGCCGGCGTATTCCCGCAACGGCGTGAGCGAGGACGACATCATCGATTTCACTCCGGAGCTGCATCGGAAGGCCATGGAGATCATCAGCCACTATCACATCGGTCCGGTGTTCACGCCGGGCGTGGAGAGCAAAGTGGAAGGACCGCTGGCCACGCTGACGCTCGGCACGGCGAGCGGCGGAACCAACTGGCCGGGAGCATCGTTCGATCCGGAAACGCACACCGTTTACGCCTACGCGTGCAATTCGTGCCTGACGCCGATCGGGCTGGTGAAGCCCCCCAAGGAGATTTCCGACATGAATTATGTTTCCGGAACCGCGGGACATCCGGTGATCAACATGGCGGGTCCCGGCGAGAATGCGGGCGCCGATGCTCCCAAACCGAAGCCGATCGATCCCGCGACGATGCGGGCGCTGATGGCGATGTACACGTCGTTAAGTGTGGACGGGCTCCCGCTGATCAAGCCGCCATACGGGACCATTTCGGCGATCAATGTTGATCGCGGCGCAATCGTGTGGCAGGTGGCGCATGGCGATACGCCGGACAACATTCGCAACCACCCGGCGCTCAAGGGCCTCAACGTTCCGCGTACCGGCCAGTCGGGATACAACGTGGGAACGCTGGTGACCAAGACGATGGTGATCGCCGGCGACGGGCAGGTGACCACCACACCGGAGCATCCGCGCGGCGCGATGCTGCGCGCCTACGACAAAGCCACCGGCAAGGAGCTCGGCCATGTGTTCATGCCGGCTCCGCAAAGCGGCTCGCCCATGACGTATATGTGGAAGGGTAAGCAATACATCATCGTCGCGATCAGCGGCGGTGCGTATTCGGGCGAGTATCTGGCTTTCTCGCTGCCCGATGTTCCCGAGGGGGCGCCGACGTCGGGATCGGGCAACGGCGGTCGCAACCGGTGAAGCCCGCGGGCTTCCTCGACTAAACAGGTACCGCCTTCGAGTCTTGAGCGACGCACGGAAAGCGCGGTCTAACTCTTCAAATTGATCCGGCCCTTCGCAACAGGAGAGTTCCATGCATGCGCCGTCGGATTCCGGGGATTTGCCGTAAGATACGTTGAGGTCTTCCTGTATGATACGAATCGCGCTGAGCGTTGCGACCGGCCTCATCGGATTGTTCTTTCTTGTTTTGGGGTTGGCGTTCCTGTTTGCTCCGGCGCTGGCGGCTTCGCGGTTCGCTGTCCTTGCCACAGATAGCGCCGGCTACGGTACGCTGCGCGGTGACCTTGGCGCTTTGTTTCTCGGTATCGGAATCTTCTCCATCCTGGGGGCGAGACGCTCGGCGCGTCGCTGGTTGATCGTGCCGATTGGTTTTCTGGCCGCGATTGTCGCAGGACGAATCGTGAGTTTGCTGTTGGACGGGCGCTCCGCTGGGAGCGTTCAAGCGCTCATCGTGGAGTTAATCGCCCTATCCGTGCTGGCGGCGTGGCGGAGTTCGGGTGGCGACGCGCCCGCTCCGGAATCGAGTTGGCCAAGGAGGCTCGGACTTGCCGGATTCGCCGCTTTGGTATTGATAACGGCTTGCGCGTTCGTGTTTCAGAGGCAGATCGGCCTGGCGCTCGTGCGTCAAATCGCAGAAAGATTATTCAGTCAATCTGTCCTGGACTCGCTTCCCGACGGGTTGCATGCCGGCCTGTGCGGCTCCGGTGCGCCGCTGCCGGACCCGAACCGCGACGGTCCATGCGTGTTCGTTGTCGCGGCTCACCGTCTCTACATCGTGGACGCGGGCGAAGGTTCCCCGCGCAAGCTGGGCCTCATGCAAATTCCGCCGGGGGCGATTGAGGCGATCTTCCTGACTCATTTTCACTCGGACCACATCGCCGCGCTCGGCGAAATGATCATGGAGCGATGGGCCGGCGGCGGGCATACCGAACCGGTCGAAGTGTTCGGTCCGCAAGGCGTCGATTCGGTGGTGGACGGGTTCAATTCGGCGTATCGGCTCGACAACGGATATCGCGTCGCTCATCATGGCGCTGCGACCATGCCTCCGTCCGGCGAGGGCGGCGTGGCCCGTTCGTTCTCAGTGCCCCCGTCCGGAGATTGGAGCGAAGCGATCCTTCAGAGAGACGGCCTTACCGTCACGGCATTCAACGTGCGGCATACGCCGGTGTTTCCAGCGGTAGGTTATCGCTTCGCTTATCGCGGACGCTCGATTGTGATCAGCGGCGACACCGCGCCGTCGGAATCACTCGAGAAGAATGCGAAGGGCGCAGACGTGCTGTTTCATGAAGGCTTGCAAACGACAATGGTCACGGTGCTGCATGATGCGGCGGCGCGGCACGATCGCAAGACGTTCGCGAAAATTGCCGCAGACATACCTTCGTATCACACCACCCCCGAAGACGCGGCAAGAATCGCCGATCGGGCCGGAGTCCGCCAACTGGTCTTCTATCACATCCTCCCGCCGCTGCCATTTTCTTATCTTCAGGGGGCGTTTCTCGGGGGCGCCGCGAACTACTATCACGGTCCGATTAGCGTCGGGAAAGACGGCATGTTGCTGAGCCTGCCTCCCGATAGCACGGCGATATCGATGCGGCAGTTGTTGTGAGGGATCGGAGGATACAAGATGGTTCGTTTAGGTTTGCTGCTCATCGTCTCATCTTCGATTTGCTCTCCGAGGCTTTTCTCTCAGAACCTTTCCTCCGAGCTCGCGGAAAATTGGCGCGCCTCGTGACGGCATCGGGAAGGGGTCCGTACTGACCCCTATCCGGCATCGGGAAGTCAGGTAAAATCACTTCAAATGAAACCCTGCCGGCTCTTGTTGGCGTTCTCACTCACTCTGCTTTCCCTGGATGGGCAAGATGGCGCGACCCGCGCCGACTGGCCTTCCTACGGCGGCACGCATCTTGCCTGGCGATACAGCGCGCTCGATCAGATCAATACCGCAAACGTGAAAAAGCTGGCGCCCGCATGGGCGTTTCAGACCGGCGATTACGATCAGGGATTGCAATCGACGCCGATCGTGATCGACGGCGTGCTGTATCTTTCGACCACGCACAGCCAGGTATTCGCGCTCGATGCCGCAACCGGAAGGATGATCTGGGAGTACAAGTATCCGATGCCGCGCGGCGCCGGAGGAAATATTCAGAACCGGGGCCTCGCGGTGGGCGCGGGAAAGGTATTCGTCGGGACCTATGACGATTATGTGGTGGCGATCGATCAAAAGACCGGCGCCGAGGCGTGGAAGGTCGCGATGAACGATGCACGGCAATGCGGTTGCAGCATTACCGGGGCGCCGTTGCTCGTGAAGGACAAAGTGATCGTCGGCACAGCGGGCGGCGATGGCGCGTTTCGCGGATATCTCACAGCTTTGGATGCGACGACCGGCCGCCTCGCGTGGCGCTTTTACACCATCCCGGGCAAGGGCGAGAAAGGCAACGAAACCTGGAAGGGCGACAGTTGGAAATACGGCGGCGGCGCTACCTGGATGACGGGCTCGTTCGACGCCGATCTCAACCTGGTGTATTGGGGCGTCGGGAATGCGGCGTCGGATATGTATGCGGCAAATCGTTACTCCGGCGAAGGGGAAGGCGCGAATCTTTATACCGGCAGCGTGATCGCGCTCGACGCCGACACCGGAAAGCTCAAATGGTATTACCAGGAGATCCCCAAAGACGTTTGGGATTATGACGCGGCCTATGAATGTGTGCTGATCGACCGCGCAGTCCGCGGCGTCATGCGAAAATTGCTTGTCCACATCAATAAAAGCGGATACGCGTGGGTGCTCGATCGCACCAACGGAAAATTTCTGGGCGCATTTCCGATCGTGGATTATCACACCTGGCTAACCGGTATGACCGAAGACGGAAAGATTTTCGGGCGAGTGGAGCCGGTAGAGGGGAAGACCACCTTGATCTGTCCCGGTCCTGATGGCGGCAAGAGTTGGAACCAGGTGGCGTATTCGCCGCACACGGGCTTGATGTACACGCCGACGCTCGAAATTTGCAGCGACTCGACGGCGCGCGAACAGGAGCCGGTCGAAGGCCGCGGATTTTTGGGAGGCACGTGGAGTCATCGCGCACCCCCGGATGGTCCGGCATACAGCCACATCGATGCGTACGATCCGGTGACGGGGAAGCGGGTCTGGTCGGTGCGATATAAGTATGCGCTGCTCGCATCCATGCTCGCGACGGCGGGCGACCTGGTTTTCACGGGCGATCCGGAAGGGTATTTCTTCGCGCTGGATGCGCGCACGGGCAACAAGCTGTGGAGTTTTCAGACGGGCGGGGGTAACCGTGGCTCCGCGGTTTCCTACAACGTCAAGGGACGTCAATATATTGCGACGCCGACCGGCTGGGGTTCCATCGCGGGCCGCTCCATGATTTCCATCTGGCCGGAAGCGGAAACGTTCCGTCCCGGATCGACGCTGATGGTGTTCGCGCTGCCGGAAGGCGCCCAGTGAAGCGGGCGAACATTCCGGGGCTGATGTTGCTGGCGCCGCTGATGGCGGTCGCGCAGAGCCAGCCGGCTCCCTTGGCACCAGGACTCGACGTGTTCAACAAGAGTTGCGCCACAGGCTATTGTCACGGAGTGAACGGGGCGCCCGGCGGCGCGCCGCGCCTGGCTGCTCGCGGATTCGACGATGCCTACATCTCGCAAACGATTCGCGCCGGGATTCCGGGCACGGGCATGCCCGCATTCGGCACGGCGCTCGATCGTGCCGATTTGTTGGCGGTCATCGCGTACGTCGATAGTCTGAACGGCGTGACGCCGCCCGCCAATCCCTTTGCGGCCGGACCGGCAAGGCGCCGGCTCGCTCCTGAGGCGCAGCGCGGACGCGAGTTGTTTGCAGATCAGGTACGCGCGTTCGAGCGTTGCTCCACCTGTCATCAGGCCGACGGCATCGGGATTTCCGTGGCTCTGCCGTTTTCCTCGGTTCCGGAAAGCGTCGCGGCTTTGCGCCAGATCGCAACGCCGCACATCGAGACCGCGACAGCCGATGGCGATGTCTTCCCCGCGTTGGCGCTGAACAAGAGCGGCGCTCAGAGCAAGCTCTACGACCTGAAAACCCTGCCCCCGGTGCTGCGCACCTTTCCCAAGGGTGCGGTGACATTTCAGAACGGGAGCACGTGGCGGCACGAATCGATGCTCGCGTCGTACAACGATCAGGAACTGGAAGCGATCCTGACGTTTTTGCGGGCGGTCGTCAAGCCTTAAGCGGGACGCCGTTTTTTCGGCACGAACGCAAGGAAGCGCCGCGGGTTGTCGACCATGATGCCGTGAAGGACTTCTTCGCTTGCTCCCGCGGCCTTCAGCTTGGGCACAAATACGGTCAGCGTTTTGGCGTATCCGGCGCCGCCGCCCTGATGCGTCTGCGCGCGGCTCGACAAATCGGCCGAGAACATCAGATTGTCCGCATAGCCCGCTTCGATCAGACTCATCACCATCGGAACCTGCTGCGCGTCGCCGGGCCCGCCCTGCCGGTCGAATCCGATAAACGCGCCGCGCTTGCAGATCGCCTTCTGAACTTCGACTTTCGGGTCCACCAGATTGCCCAGGTGTCCGATCACGACGTGCTGCGGCTTCACCCCGGCGTCTTCGAGAATATCGAGTTGCTCCATCGCTGATTTGCCCGGTATTCCGGTATGCGTAAAGATGGGAAGGTTCGTGGCCACGTGAGCGCGGCCCACGGCGCGGAACACCTTGCGTTCGTCCGCCGTAATGTAGTCCCACGAGCCAATCTCGCCAAACGCGCCTACCGGGTCGGTTTCCACCTGCTTCACCAGAGCCTCGAAGATCTGGTTCTCACTCCACGTGGAGATTTCCTTGGGATAAAACGGCTGCGTATAAAATCCTGCGCCGGCGACGATCGGGAGCCCGGATTTCATCGAGATTTGGCGCAGGAAGTTGATGTCGCGTCCCATGTCGCCATGCCCGCCATCGACGATACAGGCAATGCCCTCCGCTTTGGCTTGCTTCATCTCCTCCGTCATGAAATCGACGTCCTGCATGAAGAAAGCGCCTTCCGGCTGCGCGGGAGCTTGTGGCGCAGCGCCTCCCTGGCGGCCCGGAGCAGCGGCCTGGCCATTTGCTTCTCTTGTCGCGCGAGCGAAGGCGGTCCATCGCGGCATGAAGTCGGGTGCGAACGACATGTGCTCGTGAAACAGAGTCGCTCCGCCGGCCAGATCCTCCGGCGCATAGTCTTTCAGGATGGTACGAATGACGGCGCCCCTGGGGAACGTGGGCGGCGCGGCGGAGCCGAACTGCGGCATTACCATCGCCGCTGCCGACGCTCCCAAAATGCCGAGCGCTTCCCGGCGTGAAAATCGTGACGAACCAGAATCCAGAGACATGACGAACGCGCTCCTTTGTCCCAATCAAGATATCGCAACTATGGCGTTGCCGTGCAAAGGCAATGTGGGGAGCACGCTTCTTTCCAGGTTTCCAGGTTTGGTGTCCGCCGGAAAATAGCACATGAAGACCGGTAATTTATTCCAGGGGACTTCCTGAAAGTCCTTCTAAATCTATCGAGCATCATTGAATTGCGCGATGGCCGTCGACGTGCGTGGATGGATGGCATGATGCTGCGATGGCTTTGGATTGCCCCTTTGGCGGTCAGCCTATTTGCCGCGGAACCCTCCGGGAGTATCCGCTTACAGAACGCGACCGCCGCATTTCACGAAATCATGGCGAGCCCCGACAAGGGCATCCCCAAGGACCTTCTGGCTAAATCGCAGTGCATCATTATCGTACCCGATCTGATGAAGGCGGCATTCATCGTGGGCGGCCAGTATGGCCGCGGCTTCGCGTCCTGCCGGCACGGCTCTGGATGGAGCGCGCCGGCCGCGGTTCGCATCGAAGGCGGCAGCTTCGGGTTTCAGTTGGGCGGCTCGTCCACGGATCTGATCATGCTGGTGATGAACCGCCGCGGCATGCAGCGTTTGCTCGGAACCAAGTTCACGATCGGCGGAGAAGCAGAGGGAGCGGCGGGGCCGGTGGGCCGGGCAACGAGTGCGCAGACCGACCTGGCGATGCACGCGGAGATCCTGACGTGGTCGCGTTCGCGCGGATTGTTCGCGGGCATTTCGCTCGAAGGCGCGACGCTGCGTCCTGATTCGAAAGAAAATCGAAGACTCTACGGGCGCGATATTTCCAATCGCGAGATTCTGGAAACCGGCGTCCGCCCAACCCCGGTGGGAGAGCCCTTCGTGGCGATGCTCGATCGCCAATCGCCCGGTTCTGAACATCCGCTTGCGGTGTTGAGCCGGCCGGGCGGGCGAATGGTGCTCGGCGATGAGCAAATCCACTTTGCTACCGGCCAGGCCGCCATCCCCCCGGACGCGGAACCCCTCTTAAGCCAAGTCGCGCAAATGCTCAACAATAATCCCGAGTGGCGAATTCGCATCGAGGGATTCACCGACAGTACCGGAACGAGAGAAGCCAACCTGAAGCTTTCCGGGCAGCGTGCCGAAGCGGTGAAAGACCGGCTCGCCGGTCATGGCGTCGACCCAAGCCGTTTGAGCGTGACGGGCTACGGCGCCTCGAGGCCCGAGGCGAGCAACCGCACCATTGATGGCCGCGCGCGAAATCGGCGCGTGGAGATTGTGCGAATTCCCGTTGCGCCCACCGGCGAATAAGTTCCCTCCGAACCCAGACCGTCACCTGAGCATCGGTGGCGGTCTTTTTTTTTGGAATTACTCGTCATCGAATCGCGGCAAGTTAACTCTTTTGCTCCTGTAACGTTTCTAAGTACGGGAGGTATCTCCACGCATGGGGCGCCTTACGCAGGACATGCGATTCGCCGTGCGAACCTTCCGTAAGTCGCCGGTATTTTTCGCCGTGGCGATGATTTCGCTCGCGCTGGGGATCGGCGCGAATACCGCGATCTTTTCCCTGGTGGATCAGATCCTGTTGCGGCTCCTTCCGGTTAAGAACCCGCAGCAACTGGTCTTATTCTGGGGCCGCGGCGAGCATTACGGCAGCAACAACGGCCGATATCGGCTCTCCTATCCGATGTACGCCGACTTCCGCGATCAAAATCAGGTCTTTAGCGGCATGTTTTGCGTGTCGGCGATGGACATGAGCGTCAGCGCGGACGGCAAAACCGAGCTCGTGCGGGGAGAACTCGTCTCGGGAACCTATTTCCCCGTACTCGGCGTCGGCCCGGCGCTCGGCCGGGTTTTCATGCCGGATGTCGACAGGACGCCCGGAGGAGCTCCGTTCGCCGTCATCAGCTATCGATACTGGCTCAGCAGGTTTGCCGCCGATCCCGGTGTGATCGGCAAGAAATTTCTGGTGAATGGATATCCGTTGACGATCGTCGGCGTCAGCCAGGCGGGCTTCGATGGAACCGATCCCGCATCGTCGCCGCAGATCCGCGTGCCCATCATGATGAAGGCGCAGATGGATCCGGCGGGCTTCTCCTTCTACACGTTGACCGACCGCCGCGGCCGATGGGTGAATGCATTTGGACGAATGAAACCCGGCGTTACCATCCAGCAAGCCAGAGCGGCGCTGCAGCCGCTGTTTCATCAAATGCTCGAAATGGAAGTGCGGCAGAAAGAATTCGCCCGCGCTGCTCCGGAAACCAAAGAAAATTTCCTACGAATGTGGATCGATCTTGTGCCGGCTTCGAACGGCCTCTCGGAGTTCCGCGAGCGATTTTCGAATTCGCTGGTGGTTCTGAGCGTGATTGTCGGATTGGTGTTGCTGATCGCGTGCGCCAACGTCGCCAATCTTCTGATCGCGCGCGCCACCGCGCGGCAAAAGGAGATCGCAGTGCGGCTTGCATTAGGCGCTGGCCGCGGCCGGATCGTCTCGCAACTGCTGGTCGAAAGTCTGCTCCTCGCCTTGCTGGGCGGCGCCGCGGGATTGTTGCTGGCCGTGTGGATGGACCGCACGCTGGTGAGCTTTCTCCCGCGTGGTGAAACTCCGCTGACCATCTCGGCCACCCCGGATTGGCGAATTCTCGCGTTCAATTTAGGCATTTCGATATTGACCGGAATCATCTTCGGATTGGTCCCTGCGCTTCACGCAACGCGCCCGGACGTGGCGCCGACGTTGAAGAACGAGGTGGGGTCGATCGCCGGCGGAGCGTCGGTGCGGATTCGCAAGGCGCTGGTCGCCGCGCAGGTGACGCTGTCGCTGCTGCTGCTGATCGGCGCCGGCTTGTTTATCCGCAGCCTCAGAAATTTGAAGGATCTCGATCCCGGCTTCCGCTCCGCGAATCTGATTTCGTTCGCCGTCGATCCGACGTTAAGCGGCTATAAGCCCGATCGCAGCCTCGATTTTTACCGCCAGTTGCACGAACAACTGGACGCGATTCCGGGTGTCGAATCGGCTGCCCTCGCCCTCATGCCGGTGCTCTACGGCGGAGAATGGGACAACAGCATGGCCGTCGAGGGATACACCTCCAAGCCCGGCGAATTTGTCGATCCGCACATGAATTTTGTCTCGCCCGATTATTTCAAGACGCTCGACGTGCCGGTGCTGACAGGCCGCGATTTTCGCATGACCGACGGCCGCGGCGCGCCTCTGGTTTGCATCGTGAACGAAAAATTCGCGCGCCGATATTTCAAGGATGGAAGCGCGCTCGGACGTCACCTCGGCATGGGCGGCAATCCGGGGACTAAGCTCGATATCGAAATCGTCGGAGTCGTGCGCGACGCGAAATATGAGAGCATGCGCGACGAAGTGCCGATCGAAGTTTACCGGCCTTATCACCAAATGCCCTTCGTCCTCGGAATGTTCGCCTATATCCGCACCGCTCGAAATCCCGAGCAGACGTTTTCCGTGATCCGCCGCATCGTGAACGGCATCGACCCCAATCTGCCGGTCTATCAAATGAAAACGATCGACCAGCAGATCGAAGAATCGCTGCTCACCGAGCGTCTGGTGGCCAGCCTGTCGGCCGCCTTCGGATTCCTCGCCACTCTGCTCGCGGCGATCGGCTTGTATGGCGTGATGGCGTACACCGTCGCGCGGCGCACGCGGGAAATCGGCGTACGGATGGCTCTCGGCGCCGCGAGCGGCGACGTCGTCTGGCTCATTATGAAAGAGGTCCTGCTTTTAGTGGGAATCGGCATCGCGGCCGGCATGCCGGTTGCGCTCGCGCTGACCAATTACGTCAAGTCGCAGCTCTACGGCATCCAGCCGAACGACGCGGCGACGCTGGTACTCGCGACTTTGGGAATCGCATTCGTCGCGTTGACGGCCGGATACGTTCCCGCGCTGCGAGCGACCCGGGTCGATCCCATGCGGGCTTTGCGCTGGGAATAGACGCTAGAATCAAATGGATGACCTGGACCGCCGCTGCATCTCTTGTATTGGCCCTGGCGGTCGCGCTCGGCGCCTTTGGCGCGCATAGCCTCAAAGGCCGGCTCGACGAATACTCGATGGGCATTTGGGAAAAAGCGGTCCTTTATCACTTTCTTCACGGGCTTGGAATGTTGATCGTCTCGATTTTCCCGCGAGTCGACCTGCTGGCTCCGGGGCGCGCGAACCTTGTCGCGGCGCTGCTGCTCGCCGGAATCCTCCTGTTCAGCGGCAGCCTGTATGTGCTCGCGGTCAGCGGAGTGAAAATCCTCGGCGCAGTGACTCCTTTCGGTGGCCTCTCCTTCATCGCCGCCTGGATTCTGCTTGCGTTTTCATTGAAGCGCGGAATTTAGTCTAATTGAGCTGATGCGAATTATCGCGCTGTTGTCTCTTGCCGCTTCCGCGCTCGTCGCCCAAAATCGACTTACTCCCGGCATCCAGCCCTTCGTCAGCGTCAACGATCCCGTCGTCGCCCTGATTCACGTCCGCGTGATCGACGGCACTGGCGCTCCCGCCGCCGAGGATCAGACCGTCGTCATCGATCACGGAAAAATCGCCGCCGTCGGGCTCGCTGCGTCCACCGCAGTTCCACCCAACGCCCGGCACATCGATCTTGCAGGCCACACCGTCATCCCCGGCCTGGTCGGCATGCACGAACATCTCTTCTATCCCTCCGGCGAAGGCATCCCGATCTACACCGAACAGGCGTTCAGTTTCCCGCGGCTCTATTTGGCGAGCGGCGTCACCACCGCGCGAACCGCCGGCAGCATGGAGCCGTACACCGACATGAACGTCAAGGCTTTGATCGACGCCGGACGAATGCCCGGACCGGAATTTTACATCACGGGACCGTATCTCGAAGGCGCCGGGTCGCCGCTGGTGCAGCTCCATCAGCTCTCCGGCCCTGACGATGCGCGCAAAACGGTCGAATACTGGGCGGGCGAAGGCGCAACGTCGTTCAAAGCCTACATGTACATCACGCGTGCCGAGCTCGCCGCAGCCATCGATGCCGCGCACAAGCTCGGTCTCAAAGTCACCGGCCATCTTTGTGCCGTCGGATTCCGCGAAGCCGCCGGGCTCGGCATCGACAATCTGGAGCACGGCCTGGTCGTCGATACCGAGTTCGATCCCGGCAAATCCCCCGACAATTGCCCGTCGCAAAATCTCACGCGCGATACCATCGTGAAGCTCGACGTCAAATCCGAACCGGTGCAGCAAACCATTCGCGACCTGGTCGAGCACCACGTCGCCGTCACCTCCACTCTTGCCGTCTTCGATGCCGGAGCGCCGCATCGTCCGCCGCTCGATCAGCGCCTGCTCGACGTGCTGACTCCCCAAGGCGCGATCACCTACATGGCCGCACGCGCCCGCGCGAGCGACGCATCCAGCAACGATGCCCTCGAAGCCTTAAAGCGCGAAGAACAATTCGAGTACGATTTCGTCAAAGCCGGCGGCCACCTGATGTCCGGCGTCGACCCGACCGGCAACGGCGGCGCCATGGCCGGTTTCGGCGATCTCCGCAACCTCGAATTGCTGGTCGAAGCCGAGTTCACGCCCGTCCAAGCGGTTCAGATTGCGACGCTCAATGGCGCGAAGTGGCTCAAAATTGACGATCGTGTGGGCACCGTAACGCCCGGCAAACAAGCCGATCTCGTTGTGATTCAAGGCAATCCCGCTGCGCGCATCTCCGACGTCCGCAACGTCAAGATGGTCTTCAAGAATGGCGTCCCTTACGACCCCGAAAAGCTAATCAAATCAGTGGATCACACCGTCGGCCTCCACTAATTCTGCAACCGAACGCGACCTCGGGCTTCTAATATGGTGTGAGCGACGAATCCCCTTAAAGTTGACAGACTTTGAGGAGATGCCTACAATCGAGGAGTAAATTGCCGTATGACCGTCACGGCCTTTAAGACCGTTTCGAAAACTTCGCTGCTCGATCAGATCGGCAATACGCCTCTGATTCGTCTGGCGAAGCTCGACGCCGAATTTCCCGGCGTTGAAATTCACGCCAAGGCGGAATTTTTGAATCCCGGCGGCTCGGTTAAGGATCGCGCCGGATTGAATATGGTCCTCGATGGCGAGCGCACCGGCCGTCTGACGCGCGACAAGATCCTGCTGGACGCGACGAGCGGCAATACCGGCATAGCCTATGCGATGATCGCTGCGCTTAAGGGTTACAAAGTGAAGCTCTGCCTGCCGGCCAACGCTTCGCATGAGCGCAAGCAGATCCTCAAAGCGTTCGGAGCCGAAATGCTGTTTTCCGATCCCGGCGAAGGCTCGGACGGCGCGATCCGCCTTTGCAAACAGGTCTACGACGCCGATCCGGAAAAATATTTTTACCCCGATCAGTACAATAATCCCGCCAATTGGGAAGCACATTACAACGGGACGGCGGTCGAGTTACTTGACCAAACCGGCGGTGGGATCACGCATTTCGTGGCCTGTATGGGAACCAGCGGAACGTTCATGGGCACCTCGCGCCGGTTGAAACGCGAAATCCCCAGCATCCGGGTCATTTCCGCGCAACCCTCCTCCGGTTTTCATGGTCTCGAAGGATTGAAGCACATGCCCACCGCGATCGTTCCCGGCATCTACGACGGCTCCATCGCCGATGATAATCTGTGGATTGAAACCGAGGACGCGTATCGCATGACGCGCTGGCTCGGCCGGCATGAAGGATTGTTGGTCGGCATGTCGTCCGGAGCCAATGTTCATGCGGCACGGGAAGTCGCGCACCGGATCGCGAAGGATGGCGGGAGGGGCATGGTAATCACGGTGCTGTGCGACGGGGCAACGAAATACCTCAGCGAGCCTTTCTGGAACGACGAAGATTAAATGCTCCTGGCCACCGGCCGCTCAAGAACATGATTAAGGTAGATAAACCTGCGTGGGACGTGATGGTGGCCCACGCCGAATCCAAATTTCCGAACGAATGCTGCGGCGCCATGATCGGCCGCATGGATGCCGATACGAAGCAAGTCACTCAGGCGGTGCCTCTTGAAAACGCCTACGCCGGCGCGCAAGGCGCGCGCTATGAGCTGCGTCCCGAGGATCTGCTCGAAGCCGACCGCCGCGCCCGAGCCGCCGGACTGGATCTGATCGGCATCTTCCACTCGCATCCCGATTGCGACGCCTATTTTTCGAAAACCGATCTCGAGAATTCCTGCCCCTGGTATTCGTTCGTCGTACTATCCGTGAAGGACGGCAAGTTCGATCACGCGGCCAGTTTCCTGCCGAACGCCGATCAAACCGCCGCCGAAAAGGAAGATCTTTTATGGCCAAAATCCTGATTCCCACGCCGCTGCGCCAGTACGCCGACAAGAGGGATTCGGTCGAGCTCGCCGGCTCGACCGTCGGCGAGGTGCTCGGCGCCCTGACCGCGCAGTTCCCCGACCTGAAGAAGCAAATCTTCAACGACGAGGGCAGGCTGCGCAGCTTCGTCAACGTGTATTTGAACGACGAAGACATCCGCTATTTGAGACGCGACGCGACGCCGGTCGCCAATGGCGATACGCTTTCCATCGTGCCGAGCATCGCGGGCGGCTCCACGACCATTGCCGAGCCTCCCGTCACGTTATCCAAGGACGAAATCCTGCGCTATTCGCGCCACCTGATCATGCCCGAAGTGGGCATGGACGGCCAGCTCAAGTTGAAAAACGCGAAAGTGCTGCTGGTCGGCACCGGCGGACTCGGGGCTCCGCTTGGCTTGTATCTCGCCGCGGCGGGCATCGGGCGAATCGGCCTGGTCGATTTCGACGTCGTCGATCTCACCAATCTCCAGCGCCAGGTGATTCACGGCACCAAGGACGTCGGCCGGAAAAAACTCGATTCCGCGGTGGACACGATGCGCGACGTCAATCCGAACGTGCGACTCGATACATACGAGGTCGCGCTCTCGAGCGAGAACGCGCTCGAGATTCTTTCGGGCTACGACATCATCATCGACGGTACCGATAATTTTCCGACGCGGTATCTGGTCAACGACGCCTGCGTGATTTTGCAGAAGCCGAACGTCTACGGCTCCATCTTCCGGTTCGAAGGCCAGTCGACCATCTTCGCGTATCCCGGCGGCCCGTGCTATCGCTGCCTCTATCCCGAGCCGCCGCCTCCCGGCCTTGTTCCGAGCTGCGCCGAAGGCGGCGTGCTCGGCATCCTGCCCGGCATCATCGGATTGATGCAGGCCACCGAAGCCGTGAAACTGATTCTCGGCATCGGCGAGCCGCTTGTCGGCCGACTGGTATTGTACGACGCTCTGGCGATGCGTTTCCGCGAACTGAGACTGCGCCGCAATCCCGAATGCCCGGTGTGCGGCGACCACCCGACCATCACCAAGCTCATCGACTATCAGGAATTCTGCGGCATCCCGCACCAGGCCGAACAGGAAGCGGCGCCGGGAACAGGCGTGATCGACCCGGTGGAAGTGAAAACCAAGCTCGACCGCGGCGAAAATTTCCAGTTGATCGACGTCCGCGAGACGCACGAATGGCAGATCTGCCGCATCGAGGGAGCAAAGCTGATCCCGCTCGGGGAATTGCCGAAGCGAGTGAACGAGCTCGACAGCTCCGTTGATCTCGTCGCGTATTGCAAGATGGGAGGCCGGAGCCAGAAGGCGATCGATTTCCTGAAGCAGGCCGGATTCAAGAAGGTGAAGAACATGACCGGCGGAATTCTGGCGTGGAGCGATAAGGTCGACCCCTCGGTTCCGAAGTATTGATCGCCCTTTGGCGCACGTTTCAGCAGCTTTTTGCGGCTGCGGTATCATCGACGTTCTGTGGCCACGCGCTCGCCCCGAATCTCGCATGCCTTTTTCCCCGGCTTCGACGTCTTTCGCGGCATCGGAATCCTGTTCGTGCTGCTCGCGCATACGCCGACCCGCAACCCGATTGCCGGCGCGCTGCGGCCGCTCGGAGCCCTCGGCGTCCACATGTTTTTCGCGCTCTCCGGATTTCTGATCACGTACCGGCTGGTCGAAGAGCACGCCCAAACCGGACGAATTTCGCTGGCGTCCTTTTACATGAGACGGGTCCGCCGAATTCTCCCTCCCGCCGTGATTTATCTTGCCGTTCTCGCAATCCTGGGGCCGGTGCTGCATTGGCTGCCGTCGAGTCCGAAGGAAATCGCGGCGGCGCTGTTGTTTTGGCGAAACATCTATCAGCCGCCGCTTCCCGCCGCCTGGTACACGTCACACTTCTGGAGCCTCAGTCTGGAAGAACAGTTCTACTTCTTCTGGCCGACCGTTCTGTTCCTGCTGGGCCCTCATCGCCGCCGCGCGACGTGGGCCGCGACCGGCATCATACTGGCAACCTCGCTTTGGCGCGTCTATCTTCTGCACATCGATCCTTCGGCCAACATGTATCGGCCGCATCTGCTTGCGGATCACCTGCTGTGGGGTTGCGTGATCGGATTAAATTGGAGCCGGCTGCGCCTGCCAGCCGCCACGCGCGCGTGGCTCGGTTTTGTGGGCATGGGCGCGGCCACGTTCCTCATCTACCGGCAACCTCCGTTCTGGCAGCCGTTTTTCGCATTCTGCGTCGCATTCGGATTCATTCTCGCAGCCGATGCGATCGAGAGTTGGGCCTCGCGGCGGATGATTTTTCGCAAGCTGGGCGAAGCGAGCTACGACATCTACATCTGGCAGTCGCTATTTCTCCCGCTGCCGCTTGCGGGGATGGCGCTGCCGTTGGCGCAGCGCATTCCGTGGGGATATTTTTCGATCGCCATCGTGGCCGGAGGAAGCTTCCTGCTCACCTTTCCGAGGCGGCGGAAGCAGGAAGCCGCCGCCTCGCGCAAACCATAGCTACTTCATCGCCTGAAACCGCTTCTCGACCTCGGGCCAGTTGACGACGTTCCACCACGCGCCGATGTATTCTGCACGCCGGTTCTGATACTTCAGATAGTACGCGTGCTCCCAAACGTCGAGCCCCATCACGATGGATTTTCCTTCCATGAGCGGAGAATCCTGATTCGCGGTGGAAATAATTTCGAGGCTCCTGCCGTTCTTCAACAGCCACGCCCAGCCTGATCCGAACCGGCCCGCGGCGGCAGCACCGAATTTTTCTTTGAACGCGTCGAAGCTGCCGAAGGTTCCCGCGATCGCTTCCGCCACGCCGCCCACCGGAGCTCCGCCCTGGCCCGGACCCATGATCACCCAGAACATCGAATGATTCGCGTGACCGCCGCCGTTGTTGCGCACCGCCGTGCGGATCGCTTCCGGCACGATGGCGCAATTGTTTGCCAGCAATTCCTCGACGGACTTATTTTGAAGTTCGGGAGCGGATTCGAGCGCCTTGTTCAGATTCGTCACATACGCGCCGTGATGTTTGTCGTGATGAATCTCCATGGTTTTTGCATCGATCGACGGCTCGAGCGCCTCATTGGGGTATGGCAACGCAGGTACTGTGAATGACATTTAATTCTCCTTCTTCAGCTTAGATAGAACCTGTGACTTAGATGCAACTTCGTAAGCATTGGCAACACGAAACATGGCGGTTTCGTTGAAATGCCGCGCCAGAATCTGCAGGCCCACGGGCAGGCCTTCGCGAGTCGCGCCGCACGGAACGCTCATGCACGGAATCCCCGCCAGGTCGCCTGTAATCGTGAAAATATCCGATAAATACATGGCCATCGGGTCATCGATCTTTTCGCCGATTTTGAATGCCGGGAACGGAGACACCGGCGCGACGATCGCGTCCACCTGCTCGAACGCCGCCGTGTAATCCTGCGCGATCAGCGCGCGCACCTTTTGCGCCTTTAAATAATACGCGTCGTAATACCCGGCGCTCAACACATACGTCCCGAGCATGATCCGCCGCTTGCATTCCGCGCCGAATCCTTCATCGCGCGTGCGGCGATACATGTCCTGAAGCGTCGCCGAATCCTTCGCGCGCATGGTGTATCGCACGCCGTCGTAGCGCGCCAGGTTGGAGCTGGCCTCGGCCGTCGCGATGATGTAATAGGTCGCGATCGCGTACGGCGTGTGCGGGAGACTGATCTCGCGAATCTGGCAGCCCAGTTCCTTCAGCACGTCCACCGCGCGATGAATCAGATCGCCGGTCTCGCTCTCCAGGCCCTCAAAATATTCCTTGGGCAACCCGATCTTCGTTCCTTGGATATTTTGATCGGCATCTCCATGGAGCGCGGCCGCGTAATCGGGCACCGGCGCGAACGCCGAGGTCGCGTCCATTTCATCGCGCCCTGCGATGACGCGCAGCAGCGTCGCGGCATCCTTGACCGAATTTGCAAACGGCCCGATGTGATCGAGCGAGCTCGCGAACGCCGTCAACCCGTACCTCGAAACGCGCCCGTAAGTCGGCGTCACGCCGACCACACCGCAGAACGACGCCGGCTGGCGGATCGATCCGCCGGTATCGGAGCCGAGCGACAGCATCGCCGTGCCTTGCGCGATGACCGCGGCCGATCCTCCGCTCGATCCGCCGGGCACGCGATCCGGCGCCACCGGATTGCGCACCGGCCCGAACGCCGAGTTTTCATTCGACGATCCCATCGCGAACTCGTCGCAATTGGTTTTGCCGATGATCACGCCGCCCGCCTGCTCGATGCGCGTCACCGCGGTCGCATCGTAAGGCCCAATAAAATTTTCGAGCAGGCGCGATCCGCAAGTCGTCCGGACTCCGCGCGTCAGAATGACGTCTTTGATCGCGATGGGCACGCCGGCCAATGCGCCGGGATCCTCGCCCGCAGCGATTTTCCTATCCACCTCGATCGCCGACGCGAGCGCGCGTTCGGGCGAAAACGTCAGGTACGCGTTGGTCTTCGGATTCTCCGCCTGCGCATAAGCGAGGGCTTCTTTCGCGACCTCCTTTGCGGTGAATTTCTTTCGATCGAGACCCGTGCGAATCGACGAGATGGTTTGCTCGCGCAGGTTCACCGTTCGATCACCTTCGGAACTTTGAAATATCCGTTTCCGGCCAGAGGAGCGTTCTGGAGCGTCTCCGCGTTGCCGAGCGGCGGACGTTCGCGATCCTCCCGCAGCGTAGCCGTTTCGCCGGCATCGTAAAGCACCTGCGCCATCGGATGCACCGCGCGCGTATCCAGCTCGTTCAACTTATCGATGTAGGTGAGAATGCTGTCGAGATCCTTGCGCATCCGCGCGATTTCCTCATCGCTCAGCGCCAGGTTCGCCAGTTCGGCGACGTGCCGCACTTCCTGTTCGGTCAGTTTCATGGTTTCGATTGCCGGTAAATCAGGTCGAGTACGGGATCGCCGATCTGGGCCCCATCCGGACGCGCGGTTTCCGCGCGCTGCGGCGCCATTCTCCGCGGCATCGGCCGCAAATCGAGCTTCTTGACCACCGCCTCACCCATCGCCTTCGTCAAATTCTCGATCAGAAATCGTTCGAGCGTCGCCAGGTTCTTCTGCCAGACGTAATCTTCCACCTCGACGACCAGCGTATCGCGAACCAGCATGGTCGCGCGCGTATGTTCCGCGATCTTGTTGCCCGCGGCCATCGCCCACGCGGCGCGCGCGCGAGTTTCCGGATCGGACATTTCGGGAAGCTTCAATTTTCCGAGGATGCGCCCAGCTCTATCCATAGAGGTTTGCCGGGGGAGAATCCGATTGTAGCACCGGTGCTATATATGATGACTTGGAACTGATTCTCGCCTCCCAATCGCCCCGGCGGCGCGAACTGCTGGCCAACGCCGGCATCCCCTTTCGCGTCCGATCGCGGCCCGTGGCGGAAGTTCGAGCGGCCGGCGAGTTGCCCGAGAATTACGTTCGCCGTCTCGCTCGCGAAAAAGCCGAAGCGGCTTGGGAAGGAAACGACGAGATTGTCCTCGGCGCCGATACCGTCGTCGTCCTGGACGGGCACGTTCTCGAAAAGCCCGCCGATGCCGAGGATGCCCGCTCCATGCTGGGCCGTCTCTCAGGACGTACGCACACCGTCATCACGGGAATCTGCCTGCGGCATCCCAGCGGCGCGATTGTCGACCATGAATCGACGTTCGTGTCCTTTGTCCCAGTCTCCGCCCCGGAAATCGACGCTTACATCGCCAGCGGCGAGCCGATGGACAAAGCCGGCGCCTACGCCATTCAAGGGCTGGCCTCGAAATTCGTCGAGCGGGTGGAGGGATGTTACTTCAACGTGATCGGTTTACCGCTCGCAAGGACGTATCGGCATTGGAAGGTTCTCTCCGCGAAAAATCGTTGAGCGCGCCTGTTTTTCGGAGGAATCGCCGGCATCCTGCTTACTGCGGGAGGCGTGGTTTACTGCCGAAGGCCACTCGCGCTGCCGCCGCCCCCGGTGCATAGGTCGCCTTCCACGTCATGATCGAGATCACGCCGTAAACCGCGAACGGAGGCAACAGCAATGCCAGCGGCGCGAACCAGATGGGATTCCACAGCGGATGCCAGCGCCAGTTGATTTCGCGCGCGTCCGACAGGTTCCGCTCATACTCGGCGTCACAAAGGTCAAGCGCCGCTTTCGTCCTCGCGCGCTGCCGGCATTTGGCCGAGTCCGCCGCGACGATGCGTTCCCGTGCGGCAACGCTCACGTGAATCGGATACCAGATCATCGCGGCCGTGTACAGCAGCCATGGAAGGATGAAGAGCGGTCTCAGCCTAAATGTCCGGTTTGTCCTCTTGCGCTTCTCCAGGCGTTTCATCCACGCTTAGATCGGCCAAACCGGCAAAATACCTTAGACCCCTCGGCGCAGCGGTTCCATCAGTTGTTTCCGCTGATCGGCGTCACTCCGCTCGCAGCCAGGGACCGGTTGAAGGCCGGGACGTCCTTATCGATCAATGTTCGATACTCGGTCTGGGCCGTGGCCAGGTCTTTTTCGATCATATCGGTCAGGCCCAGCGCCGTGTCCGTCGGCTTGTAATCGGCGCCTCCGGCGACGTCACCCGCTCCCGTCCCGACCTCGCCGTTCAGCCAGATCAGGTTGAAATAAATCTTGTACGCCGAGATGAAATACTTGTCGTCGCTGGTGGTGAGGGCTTTCGAAACCAGCTTATATTCGACGTTCTGCATCTTCTGATCCATCTCTTCGGCGGATCGGAGCAGCGCAGCCTTTTCCTTTTCGCCGCGCAGCATCTTCTCCACGTCTTCGAGCTGCTTGCGCATCCATTCGAGGTTGTTGACCATCCCGGAAACGCTGTTGACGTCGTCGCGAATCCGAAGCTGTAGCTTCACCGCAGAGCGAATATCGTCATCCGAGCCGGTCGAGTGAGGATCGCGCACGATTTCAAACGGCTGTGAATACGTCTCGCCATCCACCACCAGATTCATCTTGTACTTGCCCGGCGCCGCCACCGGTCCGACCTGCGCCTGCGCTGCGCCCCAGTGCGTGATGGGACGCGAATCCGCGCCGCGGAACCTTGGCTCTTCCATGATGTGCGGATTCTCCTCCGGCAAGGTCCGCAGCGCGATCAGTTGCGGCGGATCGTAGTGCATGTCCCAGGTGATTCGATTCAGCCCCGGATGCGAGTTGCTTGAAGTCAGCTCGCGCACGGGTTTGCCGTTCTCATCGACGATGGTCGCGCGTACCGCTCCCTTGGACGGATTCTTCAACTGATAATTGACGTACCCGCGCCCGCCGCCGAGAACGCGCATGGTTTCTCTCGGCGCAAACAGCGTGACCGACGAATCCGATCCCACGCCCTTCGCCATCTGCTCGAGCGGCGTGATGTCGTCGAGAATATAAATCCCACGCCCGTACGTGGAAACCACCAGATCGCGCGCCTGCTTCTGCACTACGGCCCACGATACCGGCGAGTGCGGCAGGCCGGCTTGCAGATTCGTCCAGTGCCCGCCCGCGTCCAGCGAATAGAACAGCGCGTTCCCGGTTCCGGCGAACAGCAGCCCCTTGCAATTCGGATCTTCAGCGACGACGCGAACGTAGGACAGCGCGTGCTTCGGAAGGTTGCTCGCAATCGGCGTCCAGGTTGCGCCAAAATCCGTCGTCTTATAAATGTACGGATCGCGATTGTCCATGAGGTGCGCATCCACTGAAACGTAAGCTGTCCCGGCGTCGGAAAACGACGGCTGAATGCTCGTGATCGTGCCCCAATTCGGCAGCCCTGTAACGTTCTTCGTCACGTCGTTCCAGTGCGCACCGTCTTTCGTGTACCAGATCTTCCCGTCATTGGTCCCGGCCCAAATCAGATTCTTCTCGACGGTGGACGGCGCGATCGCGAACACCACTTCGCCGTAAAATTGCCCGAGATTATCCCCGACAATTCCGCCCGATGGTTGAAGATACTTCGGATCCTGCGTCGAAAGATCGGGACTGATCACATTCCAGCTCTGCCCGCCGTTGGTCGTCTTGAAAATCACCTGGCAGCCGTAATACACCGTGTTGTGATCGAACGGGTCAATCGCCAGCGGCGCCGTCCAATGGCATCGATACTTGGTATCGTTCGGCGGCGAATCGAGCGTGTGCAGCCACGGGCTCACCGACCGCGCGAGTTTCGTCCGCGCGTCCCACCGGGTCACCTCGTCGCCGTAACAAGTTGCCCAAACAATGTTTGGATCGGCCGGATCGGCGTACGTGAAACCCGATTCGCATCCGCCCATGCCGCGATCCCATCCCGGCTCCGGCGCGCGCCCGAATCCGCCGAACCCGACCTGCACCGACGGCCCGCGCATGGTGGTGGAATCCTGCATGTTGCTGTAAAAGTAATACGGGACCTGGTTGTCCACCGACACGTGATACATCTGCCCGATGGGCAGCGTCACGCGATTGAACCCGCGGCCGTGCGACGTCGTGATGTTCATCCCCGCGTCGTGCGTGATGACGAATCGATCGGGATTGGTCGGATCCCACCAGATGTCGTGATTGTCCCCGCCCCAGTTCTGCGGGCGAAAGGTTTCGCCGCCGTCGAGCGAAACGTGAAACGAGCTGTTCGAAACGAACACTTCGTTTTCATTCCCCGTCGAAACGGCCAGATGGATGTAATAGCCGGCGCGCCCGATCAGCGCGCGATCCCAGTTCACCACGCGCCAGTTCGTGCCACCGTCGTCGGAACGCCACATCGATCCCTGGTTCGCGGTCTGAATCAGCGCGTACACGCGATTCGAATCCGTGGGCGCCACCGCCACGTCGATCTTTCCGAGCGGCGATTTCGGCAGCCCCGGCGACGTCACGCGCTTCCACGTATCGCCTCCATCGCGCGTGACGAACACGCCGCTGCCCGGCCCCCCGCTGATTTCGCCATACGTGTGCATCTCCATCTGCCAGGTTCCGGCGAACAGCACACGCGGATTTTCCGCGTCCATCGACAGGCCGGAGCAACCGGTGTTCTCATCGACGAACAACACGCGATCCCAATGCGCGCCTCCATCCGTGGTGCGATACACGCCGCGCTCCTGCTGCGGTCCGGTCGTGCGCCCCAGCGCGCAAACATAGACGATGTTTGCATTCTTCGGATGCACCAGCACGCGGCCGATGCGTCCGGTCGCATCCAGTCCCATGTGCGACCAAGTCTTTCCAGCGTCGGTGGATTTATAAATGCCGTCGCCCATCACGTCGCTGTCGCGGATCGCCCACGCTTCGCCGGTTCCCGCCCAAACCACGCTCGGATCCGAGGGAGCAACCGCCAGCGCGCCGATCGCCGCCACCGGTTCGCTGTCGAAAATCGGCGTCCAGTTGTGGCCGCCGTCGACCGATTTAAAAATCCCGCCCGAAGCCGCGCCCGCATAGTACGTGTTGATGTCGCCCGGAACTCCCGCAGCCGAGGCGATGCGATTCCCCGCAATCGGCCCCACAAAGCGGAAACGAAACGCGTCCGCCGCGTCCGGCCCCTGCCCGCCTCTTTGCGCGAACGCGCTCAACGCCATCATGCCCAAAATCAAAATAATTCGACGCATATGTCTCCTCGGACAATCCTGTTATTGAGTCTACTCGACCCGCAGCAGCACCACGCCGTGCGGCGGCACGTCTGCGGAAAATTCAGCCGGCGCCTTGCCCGTGCCGCGTCCCAGCCAGGTCCGCCGCACCGGAAAGCGTCGCCACGCCGAACACGCACATGACGGCTCTGAACATAAGTCTTCATTCTAAAATCAGCCGGAGCTCGCCGGGAACGCGCCTACGGCTTTTCATAACGCACGGATTCGAGAAACAATCCCGACCCCGGCGCCGTCCACGCCGCGATGTCGAGGTCGTGATTTTTCCGCCCGCTGAGCAATTCACGAAACTGATCCACCGTTATCTCGCCGAGCCCGACCTTTACCAGCGCTCCCGTCAGCCGCCGGACCATCTTCCACAGAAAATGCGATGCTTCAATACGGAAAACGATCAGGTGCTCGTCGACGCCGATCTCCGCCGAATCCACCACCACCGTTGTCGATTCGCCGGGCTTCGACGGATCGGCCGCGCGAAAGCAGACGAAGTTGTGGCGCCCCGCGATCAGCGCCGCGGCCTGCTGCATCGCTGCGACGTCCAGCGGCTCCTTGATCCACCACACGTAACGTTTTGCGAGCGCCGTCTTCCGCTTCGAGATCTGGTAAAAATACGCCCGCGAAACCGCGTCGTGGCGCGCGTGAAAATTCGCCGCGGCCTCCTCGCATTGAACGATCGCGATCGACGACGGCAATTTGTCGTTCAGCTCGCGCATCAGTTGCGCCGCCGGAAGCTTGCGCCGCGGATTCCGGACCTTCAGGTGCGCCACCTGCCCCAGCGCGTGCACCCCCGCATCCGTTCGCCCCGCGCCTTGCACATCGGTCTCGACGCCGAACAACTCGTCGGCCACGCGCTGAATTTCTGCCTGCACGGTCCGAGCATTCTGCTGCGTCTGCCAGCCCGAGAACTTCGAGCCGTCGTATTCCACCGTCAATTTGAAAGTCTGCGCCATCCGCCTCCATCGAAACCCCGAAACATTTTAAGCTATAGATGTTGTGAGCACTTCACGCACCATGCCCGGCGGATTCGCCGATCGGTCCGCGCTCGAAAAAGGGGCGAACGGACGCCCGCTGTGCCGCTGGTGCAACCTCGAAGTCCCCGCCCGGCGCTTCACGTTTTGCTCGGAATGGTGCGTGCATGAATGGAAGCTCCGCACCGACCCCGGTTATCTTCGCGACCAGGTGCTCGCGCGGGACCGCGGCTTCTGCGCCCTCTGCCGCGTCGACACTCTGGCCGCGTTCGCCCATCTGAAACGCGCGCGCGGCGCGCATCGCCTGAAGCTGCTCGCTCATTGGGGCCTCAAACGCCTCAACCGCAAAACGCTGTGGGATGCCGATCATATCGTACCGGTGGTCGAAGGCGGCGGCGAGTGCGATCTCGAAAATATCCGTACGCTCTGCATTCTCTGCCATCGCCGCGAAACGCTCGCGCTGCGCCGCCGGCTGCTCCGCGGCTAGGAGTTTCTCGACTTCAACAACCCGCACACCAGCGTCGCCGGATGCACCGCCGCCGCGCCCGCCAGATCCGCAACCTGCCGCCGGCACGACGTCCCCGGCGCGACCAGCACCTCGCGACTCTTCATCGCCTTCACCGCCGGAATCAATTTCCGATTCGCGATCGCCACCGAAATATCGTAATGCGTGTATCCGAACGAGCCCGCCATTCCGCAGCATCCCGCGTCCAGATCCACCACCGTGGCCGTTGGAATTTTCGAGAGCAAGGAATTCGTCACGCCTAGCATTCCCATCGATTTCTGATGACAATGCCCATGCAGTAAAATTCGTTCCGGCCCCGCGCGCAGCGGCAAATCGAGCGTCGCTGCGTATTCCTCGAACAACACCGACGCAGCCGCGACCACGCGAGCCTTCCTCTGCAACTCATCGCGCAGCAAGGATGGCGCGTCTTCTTTGACCGCCGATAGACAACTCGGCTCGCAAAACAAAATTTTCTCTCCGCGATCCGCGATCGGGAACAACGCGTCGATCACTTTCGCGGCGCTCGCCCGCGCCTGTTCGAGCAGCCCTTGCGAAATCAGTGGACGTCCGCAGCACTCCGGCCGCACGACGTTCACTGCGCATCCGCCGCGCTCCAGAATTTCCACCGCCGCCGCTCCGATTTCGGGCTCATAGTGATTGGTGAACGTATCATTAAATAACGTGACGGCCGCCCCGCGCGATCGCTCGCGCTTCGCCGCCGACTTCGCCACCCATTTGGCAAACGTATCGCGGCGCCATTTGGGAAGTCTCCTTCGCCGATCGAGGAACGGCGCCGGAGCCAGATTCGAAAACGGCGCAAGCCGGCTCCCCCACTTCGACACCTGATCGGCATTTCCCAGCGCCCGCGCCTTCAGCGGCGTCCCGTGCCTCGAATAATAATCGGCGAGAAACTCGCTCTTGAATCGCGCCATGTCGACGCCTACCGGGCATTCCGTCTTGCACGCGCGGCACTCCAGGCACAAATCCAGCACCCGAAACACACCCTCATCGCCGAGCCCGGCTTCATCCAACCGCCCCGAAATCGCCAGCCTCAGCACGTTCGCGCGGCCGCGCGTCGAGTCCGATTCCTCCCGCGTCGCCATGTAGGAAGGACACATCGTCCCGGCGAGCGTCTTGCGGCACGCGCCCAGGCCGCTGCACATCTCGATCGCTCCCGCGATTCCTCCAAAATCAGAAAAATCGAAAAATGTTTCAGGCTTCCGAGCCGTGTATTTCGTCCCGAACCGCAGATTCGACGCGACCGCCGGCGCATCCACGATCTTGCCCGGATTGAAAATCCCTTCCGGATCGAACGTCCGCTTGATCTCGCGAAAGCTTTCGTAAATCGTCTCGCCGAACATTTTTCGCAGGAACGGACTCCGCACCAGTCCATCCCCATGCTCGCCCGAGAGCGCGCCGCCGTATTCGAGCACCAGCTCCGCCACGTCGTTCGCGATCGCTTCAAACTTGCGAATGCCCGCTTCG
>DATHCE010000009.1:0-2981 GCA_035319685.1 Bryobacteraceae bacterium
AGTGGTGCCGATGATATTGCTCGAGCGCGGGGTTGGGTGGGAGCAAACGGCCGGGCTTATGAGTAGGGGCGTTTCGCACGTGGTCGAAGCTGCCACGAGGGTCGCCGGGGAGGTGGGAGCCGTAGCAGGTGAAGGTGATCAACAGGCGCATTACGGATATGTGCCAGGCGGGTGAGGTTATTCTCAGTTGACGGCCCGGATAACCCCGCCATTACATGGCGGGGTCCGGAACCACCATCCTTAAGAGCCTACATTTCTCCGTGCGGCTCGACGTGCACCAGGACGTCCTGCACCCAGGCGACGTCGGATTTGATGGTGTTCTTCACCTGCCGCGCGATCTCGTGCGATTCGCGCACGGTAAGATCGGGGTCGACCTCCAGGTGCAGATCCACGTGATAGCGCAGGCCGGTTTTCCGGGCAAAGCATTTTTCGATGCCGCGCGCGCCCGGGACGCGCATCGCCGCGGAGCGAATCTGCGCCATCTGCGCCTCATCCGGCATGGTGTCCATCAATTGCAGCACGGTTTCGCGCACCACGCGCACGCCGATGAAAATCACGATCAGCCCGATGGCGAATCCTCCGTAATGATCGGCCGATGCGATCTGAAACACGATGGAGGCCAGCACGGCGATCAACGCGACGCTGCCGGAAAGCACGTCCACCATGTCGTTCCAGGCGTCGGCGATGAGCGCGGCGCTGCCGCTGCGCCGGCCGAAGCGGAATTTCGCCATGCTCAGGCCCGATTTGAGCGCGATGGATCCGATCAAGGGCCAGATCGCATACCACGCGGGGTGGTGCTGGACATAGCGCTGCTGGAGCGCGCCCACGCTGATGGCGGCGCCGGTCGACGCGAGCACTGTGCCGATCAACAGTGCGGTCAGCGTCTCGAAACGGCCGTGCCCGTAAGGATGATCCTTATCGGCAGGCTTGGAGGCGACCCACAAGCCCAGCAGCACCAGGCTCGAAGTGAAAAAATCCGCGGTCGATTCCAAGCCGTCCGAAACCAGCGCGACCGAGCCGGCGGCGACTCCCACGGGGATCTTGACGACGGCCAGGGCGGCGCTGAGGATCATGCTCGCCAACGCGACACGTCTGGCCACGCGTTCGGGGCTGCTCATTCTCTCTCAGGTTAGCGGCGAATTTCAAGCGCCCGCAAGCGATGGGAGATAATACGGTCATGATTCGACACGCGGAAGCACAATGGAGCGGATCGCTCATCGAGGGAAAAGGCCACGTCAAGACCGAAACCGGCGCGCTCAACAGCCCGTATGGCTACCGGTCGCGATTTGAAGGCGGCGGAGAGACGAATCCCGAGGAGTTGCTGGGCGCGGCGCATGCGGCATGCTTCACCATGGCGCTATCGGCTCTGCTCGGCCGCGCGGGGCATCCTCCCAAATCGATCACCACCACGGCCGCGGTGCATTTGAACCGGGCGGGAGAAGGTTTCGCCATCGACACGATCGAGCTGGAGACCACGGGCGAGGTGCCCGGCATCGATGCCGCGGCGTTCGACAAGCTGGCGCACGATGCCAAGGCCGGTTGTCCGGTGTCGAAGGCGCTGGCCGGCGTCAATATTCAATTGAAGACGAACTTCAAATAACGCTACGGCTGCCGATACGCAACGGACTCGCGGAAAACCGGTCGACGCGCGCTGGGCTGCGATTACCGCGGCGATGGTTGCGGTGATCGTTTGGGGGTCGTTGTATCCGTTTGCGTTCCGCCATCGCGGCACGCCGGCCATGGCGCTGCGCTTCCTGTTGATGACCTGGCGGTTCCGGCCGGATCGCGGCGACGTGATGGCGAATATTCTGCTGTATTCGCCGCTCGGATTTTTTGCGGTGCGATCGCTGGGCCGGCTGGGGTTTTGGGCGCAGGTCGCGATGGTCACTGTGTTGGGAGCGCTGCTGTCGGCAGGGATCGAGTTCGCCCAGTTCTGGGACCTCGGGCGGGAGCCCAGCGTTTCGGACGTGTACTCGAATGCGATCGGGACGCTGGCGGGAGCGATGGTCGCGGGACTGAATCCGCGGACGTGGAATTTTCCGCTGCTGGGAAAAATGGAGTGGCGGCCGTACGCGCTGCTGCTGGTGGTGTTGTGGCTCGGGAACCGCTTGTTTCCGTATATCCCCTCGTTCGATTGGCGTCACTACGAAATTGCGCGGATGCCGCTACTGACGCCAACCGCCTGGCTCGATCTGTATCGTCAGACGGCGAACTGGCTGGCGGTTGCGGCGCTGCTCGAGGCTTTGTTCGGAGTCGATCGAAGCAGAATCGCCATTGCGATGACGGCGGGGTTCGTGATCGCGGCGCGATTGCTGACCGGAGCGGCTGCGCCGCTCGAGGAGTTTTCCGCGCTGGTTGCCGCGATATTGTGGATCGGGATTTTTTCGCGCATCCGGATCCGCAGCGTGCTGGTGGCGGCGCTGTTCACGGCCTCGGTGACGCTCCAGGCGCTCTCGCCGTTTCATTTCGTCGAGCACGGCGGGAAATTCGGATGGATTCCGTTTGCGAGCTTCATCAACGGCCCGCGCGAAAACGGCGTGCGGGTTTTCTTCGACAAAGCGTTCACTTACGGCGCGTTGGTGTGGTTGATCGCGCGAGCCGGCGCGTCCTGGGTAAGGGCGACGGCGCTCGCGACGATCCTGGTGCTGGGACTGCGAATGGCGCAGGTGTATCTTCCCGGAAGATCGGCGGAGATTACCGATGCAGCCATGCTGGTGATGCTCGCGTGCATCATGAAACTGATGCGGGACGTGCCGGTTCTCTAGAGGCGTCACGAGTTCTGTTTGAAAAGTCGCACTTCAACCCCGCCATCGTTGGCGGGGCTTGACGATCTTGTTGAGCACTTCAACCCCGCCATCGCTGGCGGGGCTTGCCGATCTTGTTGAGCACTTCAACCCCGCCATCGTTGGCGGGGCTTGACGATGTCGTTGAGCGGCAAGCCGCGGCAGTCATGCCGGGGGTCTCTCACGGGTCAGGCGGTG
>DATHCE010000010.1:0-2500 GCA_035319685.1 Bryobacteraceae bacterium
CGGGTCGCCGGCCGTGATGTAAGCGATCAGCGCTTTGCGCTTCAGGCTCTTAAACAGTGACTGGATTCGCGTCGGCTGCATTTAATTCAGGAAGATTTTCGCGGTAAATATCGGTATCTTTATCGCCGCGCCCGGAAAGATTGACGACAAACAACTCTCCCCGCGCTGCCGGCGCTCGTTTCAGCGCCTCTGCGACCGCGTGCGCCGATTCGAGCGCGGGAATAATTCCCTCCGTGCGCGCCAGCGTCACCGCGGCCTGAAGCGCGTCCTCGTCGCCGCAGGGAACATATTCGGCGCGGCGCTGATCGTGCAGCCACGCGTGCTCGGGTCCGACCAGCGCGTAATCGAGCCCGGCTGAAACCGAGTGCGTCAGCGCGACCTGGCCGTCGGAATCCTGCAACAGATAACTATGCGCGCCGTGCAAAACGCCCGGCGATCCGCCGGAAAATCGCGCCGCGTGCTCGCCCAACCGGTCGCTGCGGCCGCCGGCTTCAATGCCGATCAGCCTGACTTGCCCATCGCCCAGGAATGCGTGGAACATGCCGATAGCGTTGCTGCCCCCGCCGACACAGGCAAAAATCGAATCGGGCAGACGCCCTTCGCGCTTCAGGATTTCCGCGCGCGTTTCCTCGCCGATCACGCGATGAAAATCGCGCACCATCATGGGATAAGGATGCGCGCCGAGCGCCGAGCCGAGCAGATAATGCGTCGTCTGAACGTTGGTGACCCAGTCGCGCATCGCTTCGCTGATCGCGTCTTTGAGGGTGCGGCTGCCGCTGGCGACGCCGATCACTTTGGTCCCCAGCAAGCGCATGCGGAACACGTTCAGCTTCTGCCGCCGCATGTCCTCTTCGCCCATGTAGACGGTGCAATCGAGCCCGAATAACGCGCAAACCGTCGCCGATGCGACGCCGTGCTGGCCCGCGCCGGTCTCCGCGATGATGCGCTTTTTCCCCATGCGCCGCGCCAATAATGCCTGGCCCAGGCAGTTGTTGATCTTGTGCGCGCCGGTGTGCAGCAGGTCTTCGCGTTTGATATAAATCTTCGCGCCGCCCAGCGTTTCGCTCAATCGCCTGGCGTAATAAAGAGGCGTCGGACGGCCCGCATAATTATGGAGCAGATCGTCCAGCTCGGCATGAAACTTCGGATCGGCCGAGGCTTCGCGATAAGCGCGCTCCAACTCTTCGAGCGGAGCCATCAGTACTTCCGGGACGAATCGTCCCCCATAGGGACCAAAGTGCCCGGTGGAATCCGGTTGCGACGTAATCATGGCAATTCTCTTGCGGCGCGGACGAACTGCCGCACCTTTTCGTGATCTTTGATGCCCGGCGAAATTTCCAGTCCTGAGCTGGCATCCACGCCCCACGGATGACAGACCCGGATTGCTTCCGCAACGTTGGTAGCATCCAGCCCGCCGGCGATGATGACCTTCGAGTACGATCCGCGCACGTCGAACCACGGGAAGCGTTCGCCGTTTCCTTTGCCGTCGAAGAACACCGCTTCCGCTTCCTTCTCATCCAAGGCCCGATAGCCGGGCTCCAGCCGGAATGCGCGCCACACGCGCGCGCCGGGCGGAACTCCGCCGCCGTAAATCTGCGCGATGTCGAGCTTCGCGGCGCGCATCACTTCCTCAATCGATGCCGCCGGTTCGTCCACAAACACGCCGACTTTCCACAAACTCAGCGCCTCGCCCAGCTCACGAGCCTTCTGCGGCGTGACGTAGCGCGAGCTCTTCGGATAAAAAATGAACCCGATCGCAGAAGCTCCCGCCTCCGCCGCCGCCAGCGCGTCCTCGCGTCGAGTGATCCCGCAAACTTTAACCATCATGCTCGCAGCGCCCGCAACGCGGCGGCGGGATCTTCAGATTTCATCAAATGTTCGCCGACCAGGAATGCGTCATAGCCCGCGCGGGCGAGCCTGCGCACGTCGTCCGAGGTGTGAATTCCGCTCTCACTGATCTTTAGGACGGCCGTAGGAATTTTTTCGGCCAGCCGAAGTGACGTTTCGAGCCTCACTTCGAACGTCCGTAGATCGCGATTGTTCACGCCGATCATTTCCGCGCCCGACGCGACCCCCGCGTCCAGTTCCGCGGCATCGTGCACTTCGACCAGCGCCGCCATTCCGAACGTCGAGGCCAGTTCGCGAAACCGGCGCATCGACGATTCGTCGAGCACCGTGGCGATCAATAGAATCGCGTCCGCTCCATGCGCGGCAGCCTCGATCACGTGCACTTCGTCGATCGTAAAATCCTTGCGCAGCACCGGAATATCGACGGCCGCGCGCGCTCGCTCCAGATCGGCCATGCAACCTAAAAAAAATTCCCGGTCGGTCAACACGCTGAGCGCGGCCGCCCCTCCCGAAGCATAAGCCTTCGCGGTCGCGGCCGGATCGAAATCCCGCGACAGGACGCCTTTGCTCGGCGAAGCCTGTTTGATTTCGGCGATGATGGCGGGCGAATGCGCTCTTAACCCTGCCCGAAAGTCACGAATTTTCGTTCTAC
>DATHCE010000011.1:0-2383 GCA_035319685.1 Bryobacteraceae bacterium
CGCGATCTGGCCGCGGCGGATCAGCGCGACGTGCGTCGCGAGCACCAGCGCTTCCTTGAGCTGATGCGTCGACATGATGATGGTGCGGCCGCGCGCATGCGCATCCGCCAGCAGCTTTTGCAGCACCGCGATCGCACGATCGTCGAGCGCCGTGAACGGCTCGTCGAACAACATGACTTCGGGCTCATGCAGGAACGCGCGCGCCACCGCCAGCCGCTGCCGCATGCCGCGCGAAAACTCGCGGACCAGCCCGTCTCGCACGCGCTCCAGTCCGGTTCGTTCCAGCCATTCGTGCGCGGTCTTGCGCGGCTCCTCCATCCCGTACAGCCGCGCGAAGATCATCAGATTCTCCGAGGCGGAAAGCTCGTCGTACAGCGAAATGCCGTGCCCCAGCACGCCGATCCGGCGCCGCGCCGAATCGTTGCGGGCGTCGAGTCCCAGGACCGAAACGCTGCCCTGTGACGGTTTCGACAACCCGGCGATGATCCGCAGCAGCGTGGTTTTGCCCGCTCCGTTGCGCCCGAGCAGCGCGACGGTAGAGCCCCGCATCACCTGGAATCCGACGTCGCGCAGCGCCGCGAAGTCGCCATAATACTTCCAAACTCCATTGATCTCCAGCGCGTTCGCCGCGGCGCTCATGCCGGGCTCCTCATACCGTGCCGCGCCGGTACAGCATTGCGCCGCCAAGGGCGAGAATCGCGAACGTCAGTCCGAGCACCCAATACATCCGCGAGTAGATGCGCGCCGGAGCGATTTCGATCTGCGGCTGTCCGGCGTCTTCCTGGCTGTCGGCCTGTGGATTGCGCAGCGATCCGGTGCCGTCGACCTTCACTTCAAAATTCGGTGTTCGTAGATTATAGATGCGCGCCTGGGTCTGCGGCTCCTGCCCCAGAAGATCGAGCCCCTCGCCCGAAAGCGTGACCGTGCCCGGCGTCACCACCCGCGTCGGCGCCGAGGGATCCACATTTTTCCCCGTGAACGTATCCGAAGGCGGCAGTGCGTACCCTACATCGATGCGCGTTTGCCCCGGCTTGATCGGAAAATCGATTTTGTAAACGTCCGGATTTTTCGTTTTCGACGCGGTCCACTGGATCGGCATTCCGGTAGCGGAGGTAACCGTCACCTGCGGCTTCCCGGTGGCCGCTTTCGGCAGGAAAAACTCAGCCGACCCTTTGGCAGGATCCGAATAGGTCAGCTTGGTCTGATTGTTGAACATGAACGTCTCGGTGACTTGCGTGCCGTCCGTCTGCGGCTCGATCAGGATCATGTGCCCGGCGATCTTTCCCGCTTCCGGGTTCGAGCCCGAATCAAAAACCTGGACTTGAATGCCGGAAGTGGGCGTACCAGGAGGGAGCATCTCCGTGTAACTGGCCTTATCGAAGATCGCCTGCACCATCACCGGTCCTCCGGAGGGGACCTCTTTGTCGATCTTGAATTTTCCCTCGGCGTCGGACCTTACCGTCGCCAGCGTCTGCAAACCCTGCGCGCTCGGCTGCATCAGCGAAACCATCACCGCAGCCTGAGGCTTTCCCGTGGTCCCGTTGATCACCACGCCATCGACGCCCGCGAACACACTTGAGACGGACGCCGCCAGCAGAAGGAGGCTTCTCATGCCATCACCTTTCCGCACTCCCCGCAGAATCGCATCGCGCGCGGAAACTTCGCGCCGCAGTGCGGGCATTCGCATTCCGATGCGCCACTGGTGGCTCCGTTGGACGCGTGTGGAGACGCGGGTGAAGAAGCCTGCTGCGCTTCGGCCGCCGCGGCCGGAGCCGGTCTCGATTTCCCCGCCGGTTTCGCCGCGGTTTTCGCGGTCGCCGGTTGCGGATGAGCCTGGTTGATTTTGTCAATCTCCGCCAGCACCCCGGCAAGTTCCCTTTGCAATCCGAGCTTGGTCTGCTGATAATCGGTGTCCGACAATTTTCCGACCCGGAATTCGAACTGCAGATCGCGCAGGTTCTCGTAGATGGCCGCTTTGCGTTCCTCGAGATGCCGCGTCGGCGATTCTGGCTCCGGAGCCGGCAGGTCCTTGGCGCGCACCAGGAGCGTAAACATCGTGGTGGCGGCAACCACGAGCACGACGGCGGCTATGAGTGTCATTAGTCTAACTTTTCCAGATCTTTCTCGATCTTGTCGTGATAGCGATCAAGAATGGCTGGATCCACCGCCGGCGCCGGAGCGCGGCGGGCTGAGAGGCGCCGGACGAAGGCCCAGATCGCAAATAATCCGATCACGACAGCCACATACGGCATCGTCCAGGCGAACATCGAAAATCCTTGAGTGGGCGGAACGGCCAGCGCTTCCGTCCCGTTCTCGGCCACGATGGCGCTCACCACCTCGTCGTCGGTTTTGCCGGCGGCCTGCAACTCGGCGATTCGTTTAC
>DATHCE010000012.1:0-15613 GCA_035319685.1 Bryobacteraceae bacterium
CGAATCAGCCGCCGCCCGATCCGAGCCAGGACCGCACTGTCGTCATCGTGATCGACAAGGATAAGAGCCTCAAGCTCAATCAGGATCCGATGTCATGGGACAGGCTGCAAGACCGGCTGGTGGAGGTGTTCAAGACCCGCGCCGAGCGCGTGGTGTTCGTCAAGGGGGATCCCGACCTGTCGTTTGAAACGGTGGCTCACGCGATTGACATCGCCAAGGGCGCCAACATCGACAAGATCGGCCTGATGACGCCGAAAATCGAGGCCGGCCAATAGACGCGGAGAATTGAAGTCAGAGGGAAAACAATCCGTATGCGTAAAGCTACTTTCATGATCGCGCTCGCCGGGTGCGTGCTTCTGGCTGCCACCGGTTGCAACAAACTCCGGTCGCGCGACCAGCAGAACCAGGGTGTCCTTGCGTTCAAGAACGCCAAATACGCCGACGCAATCGAGCATTTCAAGCAGGCGATCGCGCTCGATCCGAATAGTCCCAACGCGCAGCTCTATCTGGCCACCGCATACATGCAGCAGTGGATCCCGGGCGCGGATTCGCCCGAGAACAACGACATGATGACCAAGGCCAAGGACGGGTTCGAAAGGGTGTTGGAGAAGAACCCGAATGACGCCACGGCGCTGGCTTCTCTGGCCTCGCTCGCGTTCCAGTCGGCGTCCTCGCTCGCGCCGGATCAGAAGCTGCAGCGCCTCGATGAGGCCGCCAAGTGGAACAAGCGGCTGATCGAAGTGGATCCGAAGAACAAGGAAGCCTACTATAGCCTGGGCGTGATCGCCTGGGCGAAGTGGTATCCGCAGTTGCAGATGGCGCGCCTGAATCTGCACATGAAACCGGAAGATCCCGGCCCCATCAAAGACAAAAAGGTGAAAGCGGACCTGCAGCAGCAATACGGCGCGATTATCGACGAAGGCATGAGCGATCTGCAGAAGTCGCTGGACATCGACAAGGAATACGATGACGCGATGGCCTACATGAACCTGCTGGTTCGGGAGAAGGCCGATCTGTCCGACAACCCGGACGAGTACAAGAAGCAGATCGAAATCGCCGACGGATGGGTGCAGAAGGCGCTCGATGCCAAGAAGGCCAAGCAGGCGCGCCAGCCCGCCAGCACCGGCATCGTCACGGATACCTCCAAGTAATCTCGAAACATAACGCGTAGGCGGCGGACCCGGTCGATTGCCACCGGGTCCGCACGCTACACTGTTAGTATCCATGTTGTCTGAAACGACGCCGCCGGAAGCGCCTCGGACGGCGGTTCAGGTCCCGCCCGAGGACTCCGTCGAGCAACATTTTCAGGCGCTCGTCGCCCGCCTGCGCGAGCTTCGTCCCAACGAAGATCTCTCTCCCGTCGAGAAAGCCTTTCGCTTCGCCGCCGAACGCCACCAGGGTCAGAAACGCGCCTCGGGCGAGCCGTACATGATCCATCCGCTGCTGGTGACGCTGCAACTGGCCGAGATGCAGATGGACATGACGTGCCTCGAAACGGGCCTGCTGCACGATGTGGTTGAGGACACCTCGGCGACCATTGAAGAAATCCGCAGGAATTTCGGCGACGACGTGGCCCGGTGCGTGGACGGCGTCACGAAACTGGGCAAGCTGAATCTCGCCTCGCGCGAGGAGCGCCAGGCGGAGAGCGTGCGCAAGATGCTGCTCGCCATGGTCAACGATATCCGCGTGATCCTGGTGAAGCTGGCGGACCGCCTGCACAACATGCGCACGCTCGATTCGCTGCCGCGCGAGAAGCAGGAGCGCATCGCGCTGGAGACTATCGAGATCTACGCGCCCATTGCGCACCGGCTGGGGATGGGCAAAATCCGCGGCGAGCTCGAGGATCTTTCGTTCAAATATCTGGAGCCCGAAGCGTCGGCCGAACTGCTCAAAGAGTTCGAAGCCGCGCGGCCCGCGAACGAAGCGTTCCTGAACGAGATCAAGCATACCGTGGAGGTGCACCTGGCGCGCGAAGGCATCCCCGCGCATGTCGAAGGCCGGCTGAAGCGCGCCTATTCGGTGTTTCAGAAACTCAAGAAGCAAAAGATCACGCTCGATCAGGTGTACGATCTGTTCGCCGTCCGCATCATTACGGATTCGGTGAAGAACTGTTACGCCGCGCTCGGCGTGATTCACAACGAATGGCATCCGATTCCGGGACGCATCAAGGATTTCATCGCGATCCCGCGGCCCAACCTGTACCAGTCGCTGCACACGTCGGTGATGGGACCCGGCGGGCGCCATTTCGAGGTGCAGATCCGCACCGAGGAAATGCATCGCATCGCCGAAGAGGGCATCGCGGCGCACTGGAAATATAAGGAAGGCAAGCGCGGCCACACCGCCGCTGACGATCAGCGGGTCGCCTGGCTGCGCCAGCTTGTCGAATGGCAGCGCGACCTGCGCGATCCGGGCGAGTTCATGTCCACGCTCAAAGTGGACCTGTACCCGGAAGAAGTTTACACCTTCACGCCGCGCGGAAAGGTGATCGTGCTGCCGCGCGACGCGACGCCCATCGATTTCGCGTATTCGATTCACTCCGATATCGGCAATCGCTGCGTCGGGGCGAAGGTCAACGGACGCATCGTGCCGCTGAAATCATCGCTGCGCAACGGCGACGTGGTCGAGATCCTGACGCAGAGCGGACACCTGCCGAGCAAGGATTGGCTCGCGGTCGTCAAGACTTCCAAAGCGCGCAACAAGATCAAGCACGTGATCGGCACCACCGAGCGCGCCAAGGCGATCGAGATCGGCGAAAAATATCTGGAGCGCGAAGCGCGGCGGCTGGGCGTGCAGATGACGCAGGTCACCAAAGCCCAGGTGGAATCGGTCGCTGGCGAATACGGTTATTCGAAGATGGAGGATCTGCACGCCGCCCTCGGATACGGAAAATTTTCGGCGCGGCAGATTCTGCAAAAGCTCGCGCCCGAGCAGATTCCCGCCGAGCCGGCGCCCGAACCGGCGGCGCCGGCGCGCGCCCCCGGCGCTCCCGCGCCTGGCGATCACGATCTGGTCATCAAGGTCAAGGGCATCGACGACCTGCTGGTGTATCGCGCCAAGTGCTGCAATCCGATCAAAGGCGAAGCGATTGTCGGATACGTGACGCGCGGCAAAGGCGTTGCGGTGCATTCGCTCAATTGCGCCAATGTGCAAAACCTCATGTACGAAGTGGAGCGGAAGATCGACGTCGAATGGGCGCGAAATGAATCGCTGCCGTTTCCCGTGAAGATGCTCATACACACGGAGGATCGCCCGGGGATGCTGGCGCAGTTGACCGCGGCGCTGGCCAATGAGCAGACCAACATCCGGAGCCTGGAAGCCCGCGCGGAAGACGCCCGCACGCCCGAGGGCGCGGTGATCGACATGACCGTCGAGGTGAAGGACAAAAAGCAGCTCGAGCGCGTGGTTTCCGCCGTCCGCCGCATCTCAGGAGTCCGGGACATTGAACGAGTCCATCATCAGTAGCGAGCCGGAGCACATCGCGATCTCCAAGTCGAAAGGCATCAAAATCGACTGGAAGGGCGGTCATCGCAGCGAGTATACGCTCGCGTATCTACGCGACGAATGCCCCTGCGCGACCTGCACCGGCACGCACGGCACCCAACCGCAGAAATCGAATTATTCGAAGCCGGCGGATTTATTTCCCATGTACAAGCCCACGCTCAAAATGCTGAACGTCGAGCCCGTCGGCAGCTACGCGATCAAGATCGACTGGTCGGATGGGCACAGCACAGGAATTTATTCGTTCGATCATCTGCGCCGGATCTGCCCATGCGGGGAGTGCCGGGCCGAGCGGGAATGACCGCCGCCCTTCATCGGCCAAGCGACGCTGCCCGCCACTTACTCTCTGAACCCGAGCAGACTTTCTTAAGCCTGCCACACTACCCGGCCGCTGACCACCGTCGCCACCGGACCACCCTTGAACGTCCGGCCGTCGAACGGAGAATTTCGGCTCTTCGAAAACGATTTGTTCACATCGTAAGTCCACTCGCGATCCATCGAAAAGATCGTCAAGTCCGCAATCGCGCCCGGCGACAACGTTCCTCGATCCAATCCTAGAATCCGGGCCGGACCCGTGGTGAACAACTCGACCATCTTCCTCACGCCGATTTTTCCCGGATGGACCAGATACTCGAGTGCGATCCCGATCGCAGTCTCAAGGCCCAAAATTCCGAACGGGCACTTCTCGAATTCCTGCATCTTCTCCGAGCCCGGATGCGGAGCGTGATCCGTCGCGATCGCGTCAACCGCGCCGCTGACCACGCCTGCAGCAACCGCGTCCACATCGCAATGCGACCGCAGCGGCGGCTTCATCTTGAAATTGCTGTCATAGGGCGCCATGTCGGTATCGGCCAACGCGAAATGATGCGGCGTCGCTTCCGCGGAAACGTTCAATCCACGGGCTTTCGCGAAGGCGACCATCTCCACCGAATGCCGCGACGAAATATGCGCGACGTGATATTGTGCGCCGGTCACTTCGGCGAGCAGAATATCGCGCGCCACCATCACGTCTTCCGAACACCCAGGAATCCCGCGCAACCCCAGACGCACCGATTCGAAACCTTCGTGCATGTCGCCGCCGGCGCTCAAGTGCAGATCCTCGCAATGATTGATCACAGGGACGCCGAAGCTGCGCGCGGATTCCATCGCGCGCCGCATCACGCGAGCGTTCATCACCGGGCGCCCATCATCGGAAATCGCGACCGCACCCGCCTGCTTCATCGAGCCGATCGAAGCTAATTCTTCGCCTGCGCTGCCCTTCGTAATGGCGCCAATGGGCCACACGTTGACGATCGCGTGCCGCCGCGCCTTCTCGACGATGTAACTGGTCACCGTCGCGTTGTCGTTCACCGGCGACGTATTGGGCATCGGGCAAATGGAAGTGAAGCCGCCCGCCGCTGCGGCCCGCGATCCGCTTTCGATGGTTTCGGCGTGCTCGAATCCAGGCTCGCGCAGATGGACGTGCATGTCGATGAAACCCGGCGCGACGATCATTCCCGTCGCGTCGAATGCGTCGTCACCCGAAAAATTCTGCCCGACACCGCGAATCAAACCGTCTTCGATCCACACATCGGCGATCTCATCACGCCCCGACGCTGGATCGATGACCCGCCCGTTCTTAATGATCACGACAGCACCCGTTCGAGAACCGCCATTCGCACCGCGATTCCATTTTCCACCTGATTCAAAATCACGGACCGCTGCGAGTCCGCGACCTCCGAAGAAATCTCGCGCCCGCGATTGATCGGCCCCGGATGCATGACGATCGCGTGCGGCCGGGCGAGCTTCAAATGCTCCAGCCGCAATCCATAGAACCGGAAATATTCGTCCGCGGGAAAGGGAGTCTCATGCTGCCGCTCAAACTGAACGCGCAGCATCATGATGACGTCGGCGTCCGTGATCGCTTCGTCCAGATCGGTGGTCAGCGAAACGCGCGGCGCGATGTTCTCCAGCTCTTTGGGAAGCAGCGACGCCGGTCCGCACAAGATTACGTTGGCTCCGAATTTCGAAAACAGATACACGTCGGACCGCGCGACGCGGCTGTGCGCGATGTCGCCGATGATCGCCACGCGCAAGCCTTCGAGCGAAGCGCCGCGATCGAGAATGGTCCGCGCATCGAGCAGCGCCTGCGTGGGATGCTCATGTGTGCCGTCGCCCGCGTTGATGATCGGCGTGTCCAGATGACGCTGCAGGAAATGCGGCGCGCCGGAAGCCGCGTGGCGCATCACGATCGCGTCCGGCCGCATCGCCGCCAGCGTGTTCAGCGTATCCACCAGCGATTCGCCTTTCGACACGCTGGAGGCTTGCGCAGTGATCGAAATGGTATCCGCGCCCAATCGCTTCGCCGCGATTTCGAAACTGGTCCGCGTGCGCGTCGACGCTTCGAAGAACAGGTTCACCACCATTCGCCCGCGCAAAATGTCGAGCTTGCGCGATGCCGGATCCCTGCGCGGCTGGAAATCCCGCGCCCGGTCGAGGATCGCCTGCGCGTCTTCCCGCGATAAATGTTCGGTTCCCAGCAATCCTTCAGGCATGTCGCACGCGTATCCGATCAGGCATTCGTTTCCGCAATTTTTTCGACCAGCAGGACCTTTTCCGTCCCGTCGATTTCCTGGAATTTCACTTCAATAATCTCGTTCACCGTGGTCTGCACCATGCGGCCCACGTAGCGGGCTTCAATCGGCAGTTCGCGCCATCCGCGGTCAATCAGGGCGAGCAATTGCACGCGCGCCGGACGCCCGTGATCGAACAGCGCATCGAGCGCGGCGCGAATCGTCCGTCCGGTGTACAGCACATCGTCCATCAGAATGATGTCTTTGCCGGTAACCGGGAACGGAATGTCGGTCGCGTTCACCACCGGCGAATGCGACACCGTCGACAGATCGTCCCGATACAGATTAATGTCGAGAATTCCCACGGGAATTTTCCTCTGTTCGAGCGATTCGATCTTCTGCGCCAGCCGCAGCGCCAGAGGAACGCCGCGCCGCCGGATGCCGATGAATGCGAGCTTATTCAGGTCTTCGGTCCGCTCCAGAATCTCGTGGGCGAGCCGGACCAGCGTCCGGTCGATTTCAGAAGCGCTCATTAATTGAGATTTCTCGCGAGTCACAGGCATGGCAGGTAAACGCTCCAGGTTAACACACCAGGCATTCGGAATAGCGTCTCAACGCTTCAAACGCCCGCGAATCGTGCGCGCCAATTTTTCGATGTCTTCGGTCTTCTTGATGGTTCTCACGCTCACCACGTACGCGTCGTCCTTCTCCAGATCCGCTTTCAGGTCCGCGGCGAGCTTCACCAGTTCTGCCGCGTCTGCCAGGTTCCGTTTGTAATCGTCCTTCGCGATCGCGTCGTGCTGCGATTTTCCGTTGGGCAGTTTCGGGTCCGCGTCTTCGGTCGGGAATTTTTGCGGAACGACCTGCGGGGGGACCTGTGCAAGCCCCGCGCAGAATAACAGCAAAGTCAGGCAGAGCGGCTTCATCACATACAATGATACAAACGCCGATGCTTCGCCGATTGCTCGCGCTGTTCCTGTTCGCCACGCCTCTGTTCTGCGCCGAGATTGAACTGCGCTACGCAGCGATCGAGCGCATTATCGCGGATCAAATGTTCACTCAGGACGGCCGCCATTACATGCGCGGAAACAAGACCACTCGCTGCCAGTTCGCGTATCTGGAAGGCCCGCACCTCGCGAGCGACGGCGGCCGCCTGCGCGTCGGGGCGCGATTCAGCGGACGCAGCGCCGTCGATCTGTTCAATCGCTGCGTCGGGTTGGGCGATTCGTTCGACCTCACGATTACCGCCATTCCGTTTCCGCGCGACGGCGCGATAGCGCTGCGCGAGGTCAAAGTAACTTCGCCCAAGGACTCCTATTACATCCGCCGGGTCCGCGCCGCGCTTGCGCAAAGCATCGCGAAGGATTTCAAGATCGAAATCCGCGATCAGGCGCGCCGTCTTCTGGAACCAGCGCACGAGGGCGCGCCGTACAAGCAGGAGTTGGCCGGCTTCGATCTGAACGAAATCCGCATTACGCCCGAAGCCCTGGTACTGGTGATCGACTTCCGGATCGTCGTAAAGTGAAATCTCTACCTTATGGATGCCGTGAACGTCGGGATCATCGGGTTGGGCAACGTCGGCGCGGGCACGCTGGCGATTCTCACCGAAAATGCTGCTCTTATTGAGGATAAGCTCGGCTTTCCGCTGCAGGTGCGCGCGGTGTGCAGCCGCAGCCTGCGGGACAAGCCCGTCGCGAATCTGGATTCCGCGCTCAAGACGACCGACTGGCGCGAAGTGGTGGACCATCCGGATATTCACATCGTTGCCGAATTGATCGGCGGTTCCGGCGTCGCGCGCGAGATCATCGACGCCGCAATCGCGCGCGGGAAATCCGTCGTCACCGCGAATAAGGAGTTGATGGCTCTGTGCGGCTCCGAAATCTGGGACCGCGCCATCGCCGCGCGCATCAATCTCGCGATGGAGGCGAGCGTCGCCGGCGGCATCCCCATTCATGCCGTCCTGCGCGAAGGAATTTCGGGCGACCGCATTCAGACGCTGTACGGCATTCTCAACGGCACCTGCAACTACATCCTCACCGAGATCGAACGCCGCGGCGCGACCTTCAACCAGGTGCTGGTGGAGGCGCAACAGGCCGGTTACGCGGAAGCCGATCCCTCCGCCGACGTCGACGGCTTCGACGCGCGGTCGAAGCTCGCGATTCTCTCCGCGCTCGCATTCGGGGAACGGATCACGCCCGCCGACATCTACACCGAAGGTATCCGCCGCATCACGCCCGTCGATTTCGAGTACGCGCATCAGCTTCATCACACGATTCGTCTGATCTGCGCCGCGCGCCAGACGCCGGACGGATTGATCCTTTCCGTTCGTCCGTCGCTGATTCCGCAATCGACGATTCTGGCGAGCGTGCGCGGCGCCTACAACGCGGTTTGGGTGCGAGGACAATTTGGAGCCGATACGTTTTATTATGGCCGCGGCGCCGGCGCGCATCCCACCGGCGTTGCCGTCGTCAGCGACCTGATGCGCGTCGCGCGCGAGATCCGCGGCGGCAGCCCCGAACGCGTTTCGCCCTTTGCCCACGCGCGTCTCGGTGAATACATGCCGATCCCGATCACGCTGAACCGTTCGGCATATTATCTGCGCTTCCGCGTCGAGGATCGGCCGGGCATCATCGCGCAGCTCGCCGCCGCGCTGGCCGCGGAAAGCATTTCCATCGATTCCGTGCTTCAGCTGCCCACGGAAAACTGGCGCGATCTTCCGTTCGTCATTACCGTCGAGCCCGCCACCGAACAGTCCATCCGCGCCGCAATCGCGCGAATGGCCGAGTTGAACTTTTTGGTGGAGCCCCCGCTCGCCATGCCCATGGAACAGTCTTTATGAAAAGCCCAAAGCATCGCGGAACCGATACAGGATGACCTTCTTGAGCCCGTTATGATTACGGCTTGAAAAAATCGATCGGATCGAGCGACGTAAATTTCCAATCTTTTTTTCGCTTTTCGATCGTGCACTTGATGATTTCACGCCTCACCGGCTGCCCTTCGATTTGCAAATTCCAGTCGAGTTCCAGCGTGCGTTTGCGATCATCGCCGTTGTCGTTCACGATCTCGATGGAAGACGCGACCGCCGCTTCCGCGACCATAGCCTCCACGTTATCGCGTAAAGTCGCGAATCCCGGCATGTCCGAATCGAAAAGATCGAGGAAAGGTCCCGCATCACTGGCGACCGTCGGATCAATCGAGTGCGCTTGGGACAGCGCGCTTGCCGCGGAGGCCACAAAATCCACCACGCTTTCGGGCGTTTGCGGCATTTGCGCCACGGCTTCGCTCGAAAACATCAGTCCGCCGGCGATCAGCAGCATCATACCCATATCACGTCCTGTAGCTTGCGTTGATGCGAATATAATCCTCGGTGAAATCGCAGGTCCAGAATCGTGCGCGGCCTTTCGCCCGGCCGCGAATCACGAAGCGGATCAGGCAGTCCTTTTCGTCCAGCTTTTTCTTCAATTCGCCTTCTTCGAAATCCGCAGCCAGACCAGCGCGGCACACGGGCGTCGCTTGCAACTCGATATCGATGCGGCGCGGATCGAACGCGGCTCCCGAGTTACCAGCGGCCGACAGAATTCTTCCCCAGTTGGGATCGGACCCGGCGATCGCCGTTTTCACCAGCGGCGAATTCGCAATCGCGCGCGCGATCTTCTCCGCCGCCGCATCGCTCGCCGTGCCGTTCACTTCAATGATGATTAGTTTCCGCGCGCCCTCGCCGTCACGCACGATCTGCACCGCCAACGATTCGACCACTTCCGTCAGCGCCGCTTCGAAAGCTTTCGGCGACACCTTCGCCCGCGATGCTCCGTTGGCCAGCACGGCCACCATATCATTGGTAGAGGTATCGCCGTCCACCGAAATACGGTTGTAGCTTTTTTCGATGGCCCGCTTGAGCATGCGCCGCAGCGCCGGTGCGGAAATTTCCGCATCCGTCATCACAAACCCGAGCGTCGTCGCCATGCGCGGGTGGATCATTCCGGATCCCTTGGTCATTCCCGCGATCCGCGCGTCCCGCACCTCTGCGAATGCGGTCTTCGCTCGCGTATCGGTGGTGAGAATCGCCAACGCCGCGTCGTCGAATCGCGCCGCATCCAAGGTGTCCACAAGCTTGGACATCGCGTTGACGATCAACGATCCGTTCATTTCGACGCCGATCACGCCGGTGGAGGCCGGCAGCACTTCCTCCGGTTTCGCGCCGATCGCCTTCGCCGCCGCCATCACGCATTCGATCGCGACGCGCTCGCCCGTGCGCGTCGCGCAGTTCGCATTGCCGGCGTTCACCAGCAGCGCACGAGCCCGTCCGCGCGATACTCGCAGATTCCTCTTCGCAATCGCCACCGGCGCCGCTGCCACCTGATTCTGGGTGAACACCGCCGCGGCTGCCGCCGGCTGGTCCGATACAATCAGCGCGACATCGTCTCTTAATACCTTGCGAATTCCCGCGTATATCGCCGAATATCGATACCCGAGCGGTAGTTTCATGTCAAATGCTCACCCTTTTCGATCGAATTTCCGTTCAGAAATGCCGCCGCAGTCATTCTTTTTTTCCCCTCCAGTTGCACTTCGAGCAATTCGATGGAGCCGTCTCCACAACCCGCGAACATCCGTCCGCCGGCCGTCGCCAGCTCACCCGCCTCAAGCGCGATTTCCGCCGGCATGGCGTTCCAGACGTGAAATCGCCGGCTGTGCAGAAAACCATAGCATCCCGGCCAGGGAACAAAGCCGCGCACGCGATTCAGAATTTCGCGTCCGGGCCTCGACCAATCCAGGTGGCCGTCTTCTTTTTTCAGGATCGGCGCGAGGGTCGCTTTCGAATCGTCCTGCGGCTCCGGATGAATATTCGGCAGATTCTCAAGCGTTCGCACCAGTAAATCCGCGCCCGCGATGGCGAGCCGGGCGCCGAGATCAATCGCAGTCTCCCGTTCCCCGATTTCGGTTTCCCATCGGAGCAGCATGTCGCCCGTATCGAGCCCCGCGTTGATCCGCATCGTAGTCACGCCGGTGCGCGATTCGCCGCGGGCGATGGCCCACTGAATCGGCGCCGCGCCCCGATACTTCGGCAGTAGCGAAGCATGTACATTGATGATGCCGCGCGGCGGAATGTCCAAAATCGATTGCGGAATGATCTGCCCGTACCCGACCACAACCATCGCTTCCGGCGCCATGGCGCGAAGCTGCTCTACCACCTCGGGGCGTCGTACCCGCTCCGGCTGGTACACGGGAATCCCGAGCCGCAGCGCGGCTTCCTTCACCGGAGGCATCGTCGGATGTTGGCCCCGGCCCTTCGGCCGGTCCGGTTGCGTGAATACAGCCACCACTTCGTGTCCCGCGGCTACGACTTTTTCGAGCGTCGCCACCGCGAACTCCGGCGTTCCCAGGAATACCAGTCTCACATCAGGACCATTCGCCGGCCTTTTGCAATTTTCGGATCTTACGCCGAATTAAATCGCGCTTGAGCGGGCTGATATGGCTGATATACAAGGTCCCGTTCAAATGATCGGTCTCGTGTTCGAGCGCGCGAGCCAGCAGATCTTCGCCCGTCATTTCGAACTCGGCGCCCTTAACGTCGCGGGCGCGCACCGTCACTTTATTCGCGCGCGTAACCGGTTCGCGAAATGTGGGGATGCTCAGGCAGCCTTCTTCGCCGGTCTGCACACCCTCACGATTCCTCACCTCCGGATTGATCAGCACGATTTTCTGCGATGGATCCTCGCCCGTCGAAACATCGATGACCGCGACCCGTTTCCCGATTCCGATCTGCGGAGCCGCCAGGCCGACCCCGCGCGCGGCGTACATGGAGTCAAACATATCGTCGATCAATTGATGCAATTCCGGTGTATCGAACTCAAGTATTTCCTTTGCCGCCTCCTCCAAAACGGATTGGCCATACTTCACAATCGGATAAATCATCAGAAATTCTTCACCTGTTCCAGATATCCACAAACATTTCGCCTGGTTTCCTCCAGCGAATCGCCCCCGAATTTGTCGAGCATCGCCGCGGCCAGCACCAGCGCGACCATCGCCTCGCCGATCACGCCCGCCGAGGGCACCACGCACACGTCGCTGCGTTCATACGCGGCCAGCGCCGGCTCGCGAGTCGCCAGGTCGACGCTTTCGAGCGGCCTTCGCAGCGTGGAAATCGGCTTCAGCATTCCGCGAACCACCACGTCCTGTCCATTGGTCATGCCGCCTTCAATCCCGCCCGCGCGATTGGCGCCGCGCGTGAACCGCCGCTCTTCGCGCTGATAATGAATCGTGTCCTGCACCTTGGACCCGAACGACGCCGCGCCTTCCGCCGCAAAACCGACTTCCACTCCCTTCACGGCCTGCATCGAAACGATCGCCTGCGCGAGTTTGCCATCCAGGCGCTGATCCCACGTCACATGCGACCCGAGCCCCGGAGGAACGCCGCGCGCCACCACTTCGAACACGCCGCCAATCGTATCGCCTGTTCGATACGCCTGATCTACAAGGGCTTTCATGCGCTGCTCGGCTTCGGCGTCGACGCAGGCGAGCAGTACTTCCTCACGCGCGCTCAATTCGACCAGTTCTTCCCAGGATGCGGACCGTTCGAGCTTGGCATCGCCGATCGCAATCACGTGGCTCAACACGCCGATGCCGAACTGGCCCAGGAATGCCTTGGCCAGCGCACCCACGGCGACGCGAGCCGTTGTCTCGCGAGCGCTCGCCCGCTCGAGTATGTAACGCGCGTCTTGAAAATTATATTTGATCGCGCCGGCGAGGTCGGCATGTCCGGGACGCGGACGCGTGACCGGCTTCTGCTTGTCTTCCGCGCCGTCGATGTCTTCCACCGGCAGCGCTTCCGTCCAGTTCTTCCAGTCTTTATTTTCGAGGATGATCGCGATCGGCGATCCGATGGTCTTCGAGCGCCGCACTCCGCTCACAATGTGCGCGTGATCGGCCTCGATCTTCATCCGGCCGCCGCGCCCGTAGCCTCGCTGGCGGCGCCACAATTCGCGATCGAGGCGTTCGATCGACACGGGAATGCCCGCCGGCAAACCAGTCAGCGTGGCGACCAGGCACTCTCCGTGCGATTCTCCGGCGGTTTCGAATCGAAGCATGAAAAAATATGGTAGCAACAGCCCGGCTGCGCCGGAAGAGGTTCAGGCAGGAAGAGCGGGGAAAAGGTTCAAAAGGGAGAAGGACAGGCTTGCGTCTTTTCGTCAAAAAAAAGCCGCGGAGAAGACTCCGCGGCTGAAGATGTCGTTCGAATCGAAGCGGGAGCGTCAGCTCAACTCGCGTTGAAGCCGGAGATAACCTTCGAGAAGATGGTGCTCACGCTGGGCATGATCGAAGGCGGCAGAAAACCTGCCACGATTATCGCGACCGCCGCGGCGAGCAAAGCGTATTCAATCATGTCCTGACCGCGGGCGTCTGTCCGGAGCCGCTGCGCCAACTTGTACAGTCTCGCCATGACTTCACTCCTCAAGGGCTGAACTCGACTTCTCCGTTATTATATTGCCGGAAAACTCGGAAGTGGACAAGCCTTTTTTCACCGTAGCAGGGCCCCATTAAAGCCCTTATCGACAAGTACTGTGTGAAAGTGCGTAATCATATATTACGGTATTTCCCTTAGGGATTTGATTGAGCCGGGTATCGGATCACCGTGAAATTACCTAGATTTACGGTGTCCGTGGTGGTTGCGCTCATGGCTCCTTGGAAGGAAATGGTCAAATTCTGCGTGGTGTTCGCGGTCGCGGACCCGACGGCTGCCGCAAAGCTAAGGGAATTTCCCCAGCTCTGCGCATCCCAAGACTGCGCGCCGGAAAGAATTCCGAAGCTGAATCGCCCCACCATCGCCGTTTCGGTTGAGACCGTCGAGCGCGAAAACACGTTGGCGCCCGCCCAGGTGATGGTGCTGGTGAAGGGCGTGCTCGATCCGGTGTGCGAGTACTGAACCTGAATCTCGATCCTGTCGCCCGTTCCGAGCAGGCCGGCGGGAATCGTGCAACTCCCCAATTGCGTCAGCGTCGTGGACGAAGTCGCGGATCCGGTGCTGCTACAGATCACCTGGGCGGCGGTCAGCGTGCCCAACGGATTGTTCGGGTTCGCGTAACGGTAACTGGCGACCAGCAAATCGCCGGACTGCGGCGTCGATGCGGTCAGAAACGAGATTGCATTTCCGGAGAGAGTATAATCGATGCCCTGCGTCATCAGGAGTCCGTTCAGGTATAGGCTCAGGCTCGCCGGCGGCGAGGGCGCATTCACCAGAGTGAACGACGTGTTCGATCCATTGATGGCGCCTGAAGGGGTTTCATCGTCGGAATAGCTTGGCACGATGCCGCCCGATGAGGATCCGCACGGACCGGAACTGCCGTCGACGCGAACGCAGTCCGTCAGGTTTCCCGACGCTCCGTCGATCTCGCCCGACGAGTCGATGATCGCCGTCCTGCCGATCGCGAAGTTCGGGCCCTGCTGCGGGCGAATGGTCAATTGATTCTGCAATCCGGTGACGTCGGAAATATCGATCTCGGTCGTCAGCGGCGCCGGTCCCACCACCGTGCCCTGCGACACCAGAACGTCCCGAACTCTCAGCGGAACCGTGCTCGGCGGCACGGCCCAGACTTGGGTGAATTGATTCACACCGGCGCTGTTGAACGTCACGTTATATTGCGCGCCCGCCGATGCGGTTGTCGTCGGCACCAGTTGCACGTTCAAAACGCCGTTGACGATGGGCAGCGTCAGATTCGCGGTCGCGATGTTGGAGTTGTCGCCCGCCTGAAAACTGCTCCAGGTGATGAACATCGTTCCGTTGTAGCGCATGCCGTTTGCGCTGTAGAGAATATCCTGGATCGTAGTCAGCGCGGGCTGCCCCGCCGCTATGCCTGCCGCCGCCACCAGCAACGCCGCCGATCGTCTGAAACTCAGCATCCTGCCTCCTTGAAGCGCCTTCAGTTTACGAGGCAAGCCGCGGAATCACGTCCCCGCGTGTACGCGAACTATCAGATTTACAATCAGATAAAGTAACGATCCGGCGCGGGAAAGCCTGTTAATGAGAGGGTTTGATGATCTCGACGCCCAGATACGGCCGCAATGCTTCCGGCACAATGACGCTGCCGTCCGCCTGCTGATAATTTTCGACGATGGCCACCCAGGTGCGCCCCACCGCGAGGCCGCTGCCGTTCAGCGTGTGGACATACTCCGACTTTTTCCCGGAGCGAGCGCGAATGGAAGCGCGACGCGCCTGAAAAGCCTCGAAATTCGAACAGGATGAGATTTCTTTGTAGCCGTTCTGTCCAGGCAGCCAGACCTCGATGTCGTACGTCTTGGCGGAGGAAAATCCCATATCGCCGGTGCACAAAACCACTGTGCGATACGGCAGGCCAAGGCGAACCAGGATGTCTTCGGCGTCGTGCGTCAGCGCCTCCAGTTCCTCGTAGCTCGATTCGGGCGTCGAAAATTTCACCAGCTCCACCTTTTGAAACTGATGCTGGCGAATGATGCCGCGAACGTCGCGCCCATAAGACCCGGCCTCGCTGCGGAAACACGGCGTGTAGGCGGCCAGCTTCACCGGCAGCGAATCCATCTCGAGCGTTTCG
>DATHCE010000013.1:0-2196 GCA_035319685.1 Bryobacteraceae bacterium
CGTGGAGGCTCGCGGCGTTTTTGCACGTGCAAGGGATGGCGCGGCGCGATAAGGTGACGCTGCTGCTGCCGCGCGAGTGGGAAGGCGCGGGGATCTGGACCAAGCAGGATTTCGAAGAGAGCTTGGGGAAGGCGGAGCGGACGGCGATGAAGATGGTGATCGGCGAGCGCGTTAAGATGACGAATTATCGCGCGCCCAAGGATCCGCGGCAGGATCGGGTATTCGTGGTGGTGCAATTCAAGGGTGAGCGTTCGAGCAAGATGGCGCTGATCCGCCGCACGGGGTATCCGGTGGCGTGCGTGACGGTGGAACCGGGGACGCCGCTTTCACGATACATGCAGTTTATCCATTACGTGGTGTTCGGCGTGGCCTGGCTGCGGAATGTAAATTTCGTGACACAGCCGAATGTAGAGCTGTATAAATCGATCGCGAGCCGGCTGCATGGGGAAGCGCGAAAAGCGGGCGGGATTGCGAAGACTCGCGAGTGGCGGGAAGGGTCGCGAAGCGCGGCGTGGCGCGGCCGGGTGACGCTTTGCTGGGACCGGCTGGCGGGCGCGGAGACGGATGGCACGACAGCGCCGGCGATTTATGCGTCGCTGGTGCGGCAGTTCACGGAGGCCAGGCGGATCGAATATGGAGAGCTGACGTTTTTCGGCGACACGCGGTATTCGGCGCGGGGGCGAGCGGTGCGGACGGTGCTCGACCGGGCGGCGGAGCGGATTTTTCGAGCGGGATTGAAGATGCCGGCGGATGTGTACGAAGGTCCGGCGATGAATCATTCCTACCATGAAATGATCATCGGGTGCGGGAAATGTTTCTCGACGATTCTGATCGCGGGGCTGGCGAAGGGCGCGGATTATCATGGCGCGCAGTTTCTGGCGACGCAAATCGCGCTCACCGAGCGCGGACGCGCCGTGGTTTCGATTACGCTGAAAGATCTGGAGAACGCGACCATCGCGGCGCTGGATGAATTTTTTGCGCAGGCGGCGAAATATTTGAAGGTCCGGAAATAAATGGCGAGATTCAGACCGGCGGGATCGGGATCGCGGCGGACGACGGCGGCGCGCTCGAACAAAGGGCTGATTCCGTGCGTGATCCTGATCATTCTGGGATTCGCGCTGATCTTTTTATTGATGTACGAAGTCATGAAATCGGGGAAATAGATGCGAGTTGACGGGCGTGAGCCGGCGAAATTGCGGCCGGTGAAGGTGACGACGAATTACCTGCTGACGGCGGAGGGTTCCGCGCTGATCGAGGTGGGGAACACGCGCGTGCTGTGCGCGGCGTCGCTGGAGGAGACGGTTCCGGGGTTTTTACGCGGCGGCGGAAAGGGATGGGTGACCGCGGAGTATTCGATGCTGCCGCGCGCCACGGCGACGCGAACGCCGCGTGAGGTGTCGAAGGGACGCGCGTCGGGGCGGACGATGGAGATTCAGAGATTGATCGGAAGATCGCTCAGGAGCGTGGTCGATCTGGGGTTGCTCGGCGAGCGGAGCATTCTGCTTGACTGCGACGTGCTGCAAGCCGACGGAGGAACGCGCACGGCGGCGATCACGGGCGCCTATATCGCGATGTCGGCGGCGGTGCGGCAATTGGTGAAGTTCGGGGTCATCAAGAAATCGCCGATCCGCGATTATGTTGCGGCGACCAGCGTGGGACTGGTCGGCGGAGTGGCGATGCTCGACTTGTGTTACCAGGAGGATTCGCAGGCCGAAGTCGATATGAACTTGGTAATGACGGGCGCGGGGAAGTTCGTCGAAATGCAGGCGACGGCGGAGAAGACGGCGTTCGACGACGCGCAGATGGCGGAGCTGATTGCGCTGGCGCGGCGCGGGATTGCGGAGCTGGTGGCGATCCAGAAGCAGTTCGACGCGGCGTGATCGTTTATTGCGGGACTTCGAATGAGGGGAAGCTGCGGGAGTTTCAGCTCGCGGCGGGGGACATTGAAGTTCGCGGGATCGATGCGCCGGCGCCGGAGGAGCACGGATCGACGTTTGAGGAAATCGCTCGCGAGAAGGCGCTGTATTATGCGTCGAAAGTGAATGGGTGGGTTTTCGCGGATGATTCGGGGTTGGAGGTGGATGCGCTCGGCGGGGCGCCGGGGGTGCTGTCGGCGCGATTCGCGGGAGTGGGGGCGACGGATGCTGCGAATAACGAACTGCTATTGGAGCGATTGCGCGGGGTGGAGGACCGGTC
>DATHCE010000014.1:0-34522 GCA_035319685.1 Bryobacteraceae bacterium
GTCCTTCATGCGCTCCACCGCCGCCCGGCGGAAGGCATCGGTGTAGCGGCGGTATCGTTTCACTCGCTTTTTTCTCACTCGCAGTTCCTTTCCCTGCAAAGTGTGTGAATTTCGAGTGTCTCAATTTTGGGGGTCACTCCACTCGTAATGGCAAGGCTGCGCGTAGCAGCTACCGGGTCCCTAACCCCAGCAACCCGCACCCGACCAATATCAGCCCAAGCCCGAAAAACTTCCCCTTGGTCAGCGGCTCGCCGAAGAATAATTTCGACCAGAACATCGTCCACACATATCCGAGCGAAACCATCGGATACAGCACGCTCAAATCGCCCTGCCGCAATCCCTGCACGAAAAACAGCCACGACACTAGGTATCCCGCGATGCCCAGCCCCAACTCCCAGTTCGTCACCAGTCCTTTGAGGTTGAACTCCAGCCGATGGGCGCCCGCCTTCAATCCCACCGATCCGAAACTCCCGATGAACGATGCCACCGTCACCCACGCGATCGAAGATAGCGGAGTCGTCACGCTTGGCTCCCTCGCCCGAGTACGCCCACTCCGGCCATAATCACAATAATCCCCGCGATCCTCGCCGGATTCATCTGCTCGTGAAAAACAATCACCGCAATAATCGCGACCCAAACGTAGCTCAGCGAAATCATCGGATACAGCACCGACAACTCCCCATGCCGCAGCGCCAACACCATCATCACCGCGCCCAATCCATACAGCACCAGCCCTGACAGCAATGGAACGTTCGTGATCAATTCCATCAGGTGAGGATGTGCTCCAATCCGATTCGCGCCCGTTTTGATCAGGTACTGCGCCGCAGCGCTCAACAGCGTGAACAAAACCACTAACAGGATGGACCAGCGCTTCTGTGCAGGTGTGGAAGAGGTCAATTTTTAAGGATACTACTCCGGTTGAAGTCCTCAAACACCCCACCGCGGGACCCACATGGCTCCTCAAACACCTCGCCGCGAGACGAACCTCTTAAGCTAAGTCGAGCCGCCGCGGCACGCCAAGGTAGCGTAAGCTACTCGCCGCTCTGTTGCAATAATTTCGCCACCAGCGCCGTCCATCCTGTCTGATGGCTTGCTCCGATCCCTGCCGCATTATCGCCGTGGAAATATTCGTAGAACAAAACGTGATCGCGAAAATTCGGATCGCGCTGAAATTTCTCCGCGCCGCCGAACACCGCGCGCCGTCCATTCGAATCCCGCAAGAATATATGCGACAGCCGGCGCGACAACTCCCCGGCAATGTCGCCGAGATTCTTAAGTTGGCCCGACCCCGTCGGAAATTCCACTTTGAGATCGTCGCCGAAATAATAATTGAATTTTTGCAGCGACTCGATCATTAAGTAATTCACCGGAAACCATACCGGCCCCCGCCAGTTCGAATTCCCGCCGAATAGACCCGTTCTCGATTCCGCCGGCTCATACTCCACCTGGTGCACATGATCATTCATCGCCAGCCGGTAGGGATTCGCTTCATGGAACTTCGAAACTGACCGTAATCCGTGCGGCGAAAGAAATTCCGCCTCATCCAGCATACGGACCAGCACCCGCGCCAGGCGCGCTCGAGGAACCAGGCTCAATAGCCTCCGCGATGCCGTCCCTTCTCGCGAAAGCGACGCGATGTTCGCCGCCAGGTCCGGCCGGTGCGTCATGAACCATTCCATGCGCTTCTTGAATCCCGGCAGTTTGTCCAACACGTCCGGCTCTAGCGTATCCACCGCGAACAGCGGAATCAGCCCCACCACCGACCGCAACCGCATCGGCCGCGCCGACCCGTCCGGCAGCTTCAGCCGGTCGTAGAAAAATCCGTCGGCTTCATCCCATAGCCCGCCGTCGCCGATCCCGTTCAGCGCGTGCGCGATGTATAAAAAATGTTCGAAGAATTTGCTCGCGACATCCTCATAAATCGGATCGACTTTCGTCGCTAATTCCAGCGCAATTTTCAGCATATTCAGGCAATACATCGCCATCCAACTGGTGCCGTCGGATTGTTCGATGAATCCCCCGTCCGGCAGCGGCTGATTGCGGTCGAACACGCCGATATTATCGAGGCCCAGAAATCCGCCTTCGAAAATATTGTTCCCTTCGGCGTCCTTGCGGTTCACCCACCACGTGAAATTCATCAGCAATTTGTGGAATACGCTTTCGAGGAACGGATAATCCGGCTGCCCGGCCAGCTTCCGGTCGATCTGAAACACGCGCCAGCAGGCCCACGCGTGCACCGGCGGATTCACGTCGCCCAGCGCCCATTCATACGCCGGAATCTGCCCGTTCGGATGCATGTACCACTCGCGCAGGAATAATCGCAACTGGCTTTTTGCGAAATCCGGATCGACCAGTGCGAACGGGATCATGTGAAACGAAAGATCCCACGCCGCATACCACGGATACTCCCAGGTATCCGGCATCGAAACCAAGTCTTCATTGAACAGGTGAACCCACTGCGAGTTGCGTCCGTGCAGCCGGCTCGCGGGCGGCGCGGGCTGCCCCGGATCGCCCTTCAGCCACGCCTCAACCACGTAGTGATAAAACTGTTTCGACCACAAAAGCCCCGCGAACGCCTGCCGTTGAACCATCTTCCCGTCGTCCGACAACGTCTTCGGCGCAAACGAGTAGAACTCGTCGGCTTCGCAGATTCTCTCTGCGATCAATCCGTCGAAATCCTGAATCAGCCGCGTCGGTTCGGTCCGCTCCGTCAGCCTCAACCGGATCACTTCGGTCGCGCCCGCGGCAATCTCCAGCCGGTACCACGCCGCCGCCCTGGTGCCGCGGCAGGCCGGATTCACCGCGTCCTCGCGCCCTTCGATCACTCTCTGATGGAACGCGTCCTTGGTGAACTTCGCCTCGCCAAAATTCCACAACGCGCGAGTATTCGTATCATTCTCGGTAAACAGCAGCGTGGGCTTCCCGTAACAGGTAAGCTGATAGACGCCGAGCGACGGGTGCTCGATATCGATCACGTCGTCCGAGGAATTGAACAGCGCCGGCCGCGCCCCGTCTTGCCCCCACGACCACGTGTTGCGAAACCAGATCATCGGCAGAATGTGCAGCGTCGCCGTTTCCGGCCCCCGGTTGGTGGCCGTGATCCGAATCAGCAAGTCGCACGCGTCCGCCTTCGCGTACTCGATGAAAATATCGAAATAGCGGTCCTCGTCGAAAACTCCGGTGTCGATCAGCTCGAACTCCGGATGGTCGCGCGTGCGCCGCTGGTTTTCGTCACGAATCGACTGGCAGGGAAATTCCGCTTGCGGATACTTGTACAGCGCCTTCATGTAGGAATGCGTCGGCGTCGCGTCCAGGTAATAATAAATCTCCTTGACGTCCTCGCCGTGATTCCCCTGATTGCAGGTGAGCCCATACAGCCGCTCTTTCAAAATCGGATCGCGCCCGTTCCAGAACGCCGGTGCGAAACACAAACGCTGGTGATTGTCCGAAAATCCGGCAATGCCGTCTTCGCCCCATCGATACGCGCGAAGGTGCGCCTGCTCGATCGGAAAATACTCCCAAGCCTCGCCGCTCGCGCTGTAATCTTCGCGCACCGTGCCCCAGTGGCGATCGGAAAGATAAGGACCCCAGCGCCGCCAATGTTGCTCGCGCCGCGCCGCCGCCATCAGACGCAGCTTCTCGGCTTCCATGTTTTGATTCTAGTGTGGCCGGCCGCAAATTCGCCGCGGATATTCGGGCTGTACGGCGACGCGAGGCCAGCCGCGCCAGTCATGGCGGGGCTGCGGAATGGAACACAGCGCCCCGAAACGTCAGGTCCTTCGCGAAGTCGCCAGCCAGCCGGGATACCAGCGAATCGTCGGCGGATCCTGAAGAATCACCGTGACCACGTCGAATCTCACCTGTTCCCAAGGCGTATTCGTCTTGCGCGCATACTCCCGAGCGGCGCGCAACAGGTTGCGGCGTTTCGCTTCGCCGATCGCCCGCTCCGGCTCGCCGTATTCGTCCGTTACACGCGACTTCACCTCGACGAACACCAGCGCATCTCCGTCGCGCGCGATCAGATCCACCTCCGCCCGACTCGATACCGGCCGGTAATTCCGCGCGACGATGACAAATCCGCGGCGCTTCAAATAACGATGCGCCAGATCCTCTCCGCGCTGTCCGCTCTTGAGATCCCGCCCGCGTCCCAGGCGCCGTAGCCAATCGAAAAATGCCCCAATCACTTTAACAAATGCCCTATTTGATTACCCGCAGCCGCCACTCGATCACCTTCCCGCGCACGATGTAGCACAGATAATATTCCCAGAATCGCCGGTATCGCCGAAACCGGTTCACCAGAAATTCGAACCCGAGCCATCGCCATAACGCTAGTAGCCTGACCCGCACCGAAATCTCTTGAAATCTGGCTTTCGAATAGTAGCCAAACCCGCCGTGATCTTCGCCGAAATAGCGCAGCGAAAAAGTGTTCAAATGCCAGCGGTGTGTCGGATCGCAGAAGGAGCTGAAATCGGTATAGTGCGGCGTGACGATGAACACCTGGCCCCCCGCGCGCACCAGGCGATGAAATTCTTCCATGGTTCGGATTACGTCCGAAACATGCTCGATCACGTGCACCGCCTGCAACTCGTCGAACGACGAATCGCGGAACGGATACGGAAAATGATCCAGCTCGCAGATCACATCCGCGCGGCTCGCCGGATTGCGGTCAATGCCGATCGCGCCCGGTTTCTTGTTGATCCCGCACCCAACATCCAGAATTCTCATGCGAACCGACGATTGTAGCGCGGCATACCGCGCGGGTTAAGCGTAGCGCGGCATACCGCGCGGGTTAAGTTGTAGCGCGACATACCGCGCGGGTTAAGTGTAGCGCGACATACCGCGCAGGTTAAGTGTAGCGCGGGTTACACCAGTTCCCGCAGACATTCCTCAATCGTCTCCGCCGCGAAGTCGGCCTGATCCCTGGTAACCAACAGGGGAGGGCACAGCCGGACCGTATTGGGACCCGCTCCCAGCACCAGCAAACCGCGCTCGAAGCACCTCCCCACCAGCCGGTCCCGCAATTCCGGAGCCCGTTCTTTGGTCTTCTGATCGCGCACCAGTTCAATGCCGATCATCAACCCCAGGCCCCGCACTTCGCCGACGATGGGGAATTTTCGCGGCAGCTCGTTAAGTCTCGACCGCAAATGGGAACCCACGCGCGCGGCATTGTCGACCAATTCCTGCTCCAGCAGCTCGATTGTCTTGAGCGATGCCGCCACGCACACCGGATTGCCTCCGAACGTCGAGGCGTGCGCGCCCGGCGTCCAGCTCATCACTTCCGCCCGCGCCACCGCCGCGCTGAGCGGCATCCCGCTGGCGATGCCCTTAGCGATCGTGATGATGTCCGGCTCGAATCCGAAATGCTCCGACGCAAACATTTTTCCGGTGCGGCCCATCCCGCTCTGCACTTCGTCGGCGACCAGCAGAATCCCGTGCTTTTGCGCCAAGACGCGCAGTTCATCGAAAAATTTGCGCGGCGGCACGACATACCCGCCTTCGCCCTGCACCGGCTCGACGAAAATCGCCGCGACTTCCTCGGCAGGAAGGGTCTGCCGGAAAAGCTCCTCGATCGCCTTTACGCATTCGACCGAACACGAATCCGGCGTCTTTCCATAAGCGCAGCGATAGCAATTCGCGTAAGGCACGTGATGCACGCCCTGCATCACCGGAAAAAATCCCTTCTTTTGAACACTTTTGCTGCCGGTCAATGCGAGCGATCCCATCGTGCGCCCATGAAACGACCCGAAAAAAGCAATAAATTGCGCCCGGCCGGTATGATATCGGGCCATCTTGAGGGCCGCCTCGATCGCCTCGGTTCCGGAATTTCCGAAGTAAACGCGTTTTGGCGCACTGCCCGGCGCCAGCGCGGCCAGTTTTTCCGCCAGCGCGACCATATTTTCGTAGTAAAAATCGGTGCCGGACATGTGGATCAATTCCGCCGCCTGCTTCCGGATCGCCTCCACCACCTGAGGATGGCAATGGCCGGTCGAAACGACCGCAATCCCAGCATTGAAATCGAGGAAACGGTTCCCATCGACATCTTCAACCATGGCCCCCTGGGCCCGCCGGACGACCAGCGGATAGATCCGCGTATAAGAAGGAGACAGAACGGCGCTGTCCCTGCCAATGATCGCCCGGGCGTTCGGACCCGGAAGTGCAGTGACCAGATTCGGCAAATCCGTGCGGACGGACTCCAATGTATTCATGAAAAGCTCCTTTTTTCAGACAGATAACAGGGATGAGACAGTTCTGGCAACTAATCGGAGCCGAACAGGGAGGGTCTGGCCAAACAAGGTCGGGCAATGTTGGCGGTCATCACAACCTGATGATAACACGAATCTATTGAATCCTAGTGACAGCAGTGTGCATCTCTAAGTTGACACGACAGCACTAAGATTATTGCATGGCGTTTCGCTAAGTATGCTATACTTCATCAGAGGCCGTTTCTAATGGACTTCAACCGATTTACTGAAAAATTGCAAGACGGTTTGCGCGCTGCCCAGTCGCTCGCCTCGAAATATGGCCAGCAGCAACTCGATATCGAGCACCTCCTTATAGCCCTGCTCGAACAAGATGGCGGCCTCGCTCCCTCGATTCTGGCCAAAGCCGGCGTCGATTTGAAGGCGCTCCACCAGCGGCTTGAGAAGGAATTGGAGAAGTTGCCGCGCGTTTCCGGATCGTCGGCTGCGATGGGGCAGATCTATATCACTTCGCGGCTTCAGACGCTGCTCAATCGCGCCGAGGAGGAAGCCAAGCGGCTCAAGGACGAATACGTTTCGGTCGAGCACGTTCTGCTCGCGGCCAGCGACGAAAAGATTTTCAAGGAATTTTCCATTACGCGCGACCGTTTGATGCGAACCTTGCAGGAAGTGCGCGGTTCGCAGCGCGTGACCTCCCAGAATCCCGAGGAGACTTACGAAGCTCTCGAAAAATATGGACGGGACCTGACCAAGCTGGCGGCCGCGGGCAAACTCGATCCGGTAATCGGGCGCGACGAGGAAATCCGTCGCGTGATTCAGGTTTTGTCGCGGCGCACCAAAAATAATCCCGTGCTGATCGGCGAGCCGGGTGTCGGCAAGACGGCGATCGTGGAGGGCTTAGCGCAGCGCATTGTGCGCGGCGACGTTCCCGAAGGCTTGAAGGACAAGCGCGTCGTGTCGCTCGATATGGGGGCGCTGATCGCGGGTGCGAAGTTTCGCGGCGAGTTTGAGGAACGGTTGAAGGCCGTACTCAAGGAAGTGCTGGCGGCCGAAGGAAAGATTGTTCTGTTCATCGACGAGCTGCATACCGTCGTCGGAGCGGGGAAGGCCGAAGGCGCGATGGACGCCGGCAATTTGCTGAAGCCCATGCTCGCGCGCGGCGAACTGCACTGCATCGGCGCGACGACGCTCGATGAGTATCGCAAAAATATCGAAAAAGATGCCGCACTCGAACGCCGGTTCCAAACGGTCCTGGTAGACGAGCCGAGCGTCGAGGACACGATTTCGATTCTGCGCGGCTTGCGCGAGCGCTACGAGCTGCACCATGGAGTGCGCATTAAAGACTCGGCGATCGTCGCAGCGGCGGTGTTGAGCAAACGTTACATCACCGATCGATTCCTGCCCGACAAGGCCATCGATCTGGTGGATGAAGCGGCCGCGAAGCTGCGCACCGAAATCGATTCGATGCCGGCTGAGCTGGATATTATTTTGCGGCGCCAGATGCAGCTCGAAATCGAGCGCGAGGCGCTGAAGAAGGAATCCGACGCGGCCTCGCGAGACCGGCTCGCCAAAATCGACAAAGAACTGGCGGAACTCAAAACCGAAGGCGCCGCGTTGCAGGCGCAGTGGAAGAAGGATCAGGACACGTTGCGCAAACAGCGCGATCTGCGCGCCGACATCGAGCGTGTGAAAACCGAGATCGAACAGGCCGAGCGCGCCTACGATCTGAATCGCGCGGCCGAGCTGAAATATGGCCGCCTGACCGCGCTTGAAAAACAGTTGGCCGCGCAATCGAAAGAGACCACGCTTCTGAAGGAAGAAGTCGACGAGGAGGATATCGCGCAAGTCGTCAGCCGGTGGACCGGAGTTCCGGTCACCAAGTTGATGGAGGGCGAAGTCGAGAAGCTGGTGCATCTGGCCGACGAGCTGCACAAGCGCGTGATCGGCCAGGATGAAGCGGTGCAGGCCGTCGCGGATGCCGTGATTCGCGCGCGCAGCGGATTGAAAGATCCCAAGCGCCCGATCGGCAGTTTCATTTTTCTGGGGCCGACCGGCGTCGGCAAAACCGAGCTGGCTCGCGCGCTGGCGGAATATTTATTCGACGACGAGCGGGCGATGATCCGGATCGATATGTCCGAATATCAGGAACGGCACACGGTTTCGCGATTGCTCGGCGCGCCTCCCGGATACATCGGGTTTGAAGAAGGCGGTCAGTTGACCGAAGCCGTGCGGCGCCGGCCGTATTCGGTGGTGCTGCTCGACGAAATCGAGAAGGCGCATCAGGACGTGTTTCACGTGCTGCTGCAAGTGCTGGACGACGGGCGATTGACGGATGGTCAGGGCCGCACCGTCGATTTCAAAAATACGATCGTCATCATGACTTCGAACGCGCAGCGCGACGAACTGCCGCGCCTGTTCCGTCCGGAGTTCCTGAACCGCGTGGATGAGATCATCACGTTCCACCGGTTGACCGAAAAAGATCTGGAGCAGATTGTCGAAATCCAGCTTGCGAGTCTGCGCGCGCGGCTGGGCGAGCGTCAGATCGAGTTGGCGCTGACCGAATCCGCGCGCCAGCATCTGGTGCGAGTGGGCTACGATCCGGCTTACGGCGCGCGGCCGTTGAAGCGCGCCATTCAGAAAGAAGTGGAGACGCCCCTGGCGCGATTGCTGGTGACCGGCGAGGTTCGGGATGGGCAGCGCGTGCTCGTAAAAGAGCGTAATCACGCGCTGGCGTTTGAACTCGAGTCCACCGTTCGCGAGTCCAATGTTCGCGCCGAAGCATCTTAGTTAAAGGAGGCCTGTGATGCCCGAAAAAGAAGATCAAATTCGTATATTGCCGTTGCTGCCGCTGAAGAACTCGGTGTTATTCCCCGGGTTGCTGATGCCGCTGTCGGTGGGCCGCCCGGCCTCCCTGGCGGCGATCGAAAAAGCTCTGGCGAGCGAAGAGAAGGAACTGGTGGTAGTGGCGCAACGCGACGCGAGCGTCGACGCGCCGGCGGCGGCCGATCTGTACACGATCGGAACGCGCGCGGCCATCCGCAAAGTGGGTCGCAGCAAGGATCAGATGGAAGTGCTGGTCTACGGCGTGGAGCGCGTGGTGATCGTGAAGGTGGATGAACACGGCGCGGAACCTCACGCCGGTCCTATGATGGCGCGCGTGCGCTCGCTTCCAATTCCGGACGATTCGAGCCGCGAGATCGAAGCGCTGACCCTGTCGATTCTGGAGATGGGCACGAAATTCGTCGGCCTGATTCAAGCGCCGAACCAGACGCCGCAGGAGATGGCGCGGATGTTCACCTCGCAGGAAGATCCGCTGAAACTGGTGTACATGCTGGCGTCGATCATGAATCTGGAAGCGGCGCGCGAGCAGGCGCTGCTGGAGGCGCCAACGCGCATCGAGGCGCTGAGAATGGTGCATGGCTGGCTGGCGCACGAAGTGGAAGTGCTGGAACTGCGCAACAAGATCGCCGATGAAGCGCGCAGCGAGATGTCCAAGGAGCAGCGCGAGTACATTCTGCGCCAGCAGCGGCGCGCGATCGACCAGGAACTGGGCGAGAAGGGTGATCAAGGCGAAGCGGAGTCGCTGCGCGAGAAGCTCGCGAAGGCCGATGTGCCGGAAGATGTGCGCAAGGAAGCCGAGCGCGAACTCGGGCGTCTGGAGCGCATGAATTCGGCGCAGCCGGAATACGGCATCATTCGCACCTGGCTCGAATACGTGGTCGAGCTGCCGTGGCACAAACGGACCGAGGACAATCTGGACCTCGGGCGCGCGCGGCAGGTGCTCGACGAGGATCATTTCGGCGTGACCAAGGTGAAGGAGCGCATCCTCGAACACCTGGCTGTGCTGAAGCTGAACCCGGAAGCCAAGGCTCCGATCCTGTGCTTCGTGGGCGCGCCGGGCGTGGGAAAAACTTCGCTCGGGCAATCGATCGCGCGGTCTCTGGGACGCAAGTTCGAGCGCATGAGCCTCGGCGGTCTGCACGATGAAGCGGAATTGCGCGGCCATCGGCGGACCTACATCGGCGCGATGCCCGGCCGTTTGATTCAGGCCATGCGGCGGGCCGGCGCCTCGAACCCGGTGCTGATGCTCGACGAAGTCGATAAACTGGGACGCGATTTCCGCGGTGATCCGGCGGCGGCGCTGCTCGAGGTGCTCGATCCGGAACAGAACAAGACGTTCCGCGATAATTATCTCGACCTGCCGTTCGATCTTTCGAAGGTACTGTTCGTCACGACCGCGAACACGCTGGACACGATTCCCGCGCCGCTGCTCGATCGTATGGAGATTCTGCGATTGAGCGGGTACAGCGAAGAGGAAAAGGTCCTGATCGCGAAACGGTATCTGCTGCCGCGGCAGTTGAAGCAGATCGGCCTCACGGCGGAGCAGTGCCAGATCACCGATGACACGCTGCGGCGCGTCATCTCTTCATACACGCGAGAGGCGGGCGTGCGCAAGCTGGAGCAGACGCTCGGCCGCGCGATCCGTCGAGTCGCGCTGAAGTTCGCCGAAGGTCATACCGAGCAGGTGACGGTGAATCCGGAGGATCTGGCCGAGATGTTGGGGCCGGAGCCGATTTCACCGGACGAAGCGCGGAAGAATCTGCCTCCGGGTGTCGCGACGGGTCTGGCGTGGACCGAAACCGGCGGCGATGTGTTGTACATCGAAGCGACGCTGCTTCCCGACGGCAAGGACCTGACCATCACCGGCCAGCTCGGCGAGGTGATGCAGGAGTCGGCCAAGACGGCGCGGAGCTACGTATGGAGTCACGCGGCTCAGTTGCAAATCGATCCGTCGAAGTTCCTGAAGTACGGGTTGCATATCCACGTTCCGGCGGGGGCCATTCCGAAAGACGGCCCGTCGGCGGGCGTGACGATGACCACCGCGCTCGCTTCGATTTACTCGGGCGTGGCGGCGCGCAGCGATACGGCGATGACCGGCGAGGTGACGCTGACCGGGCTGGTGCTGCCGATCGGCGGCGTGAAGGAGAAAGTGCTGGCGGCGCGGCGCGCGGGACTGAAACGCGTGATTCTGCCGCGCGGCAATCAGAAAGACCTGCGCGATCTGCCCGATGAGGTCCGCAAAGAGATGGAGTTTGTGTTCGCGGATCGCATCGAGGACGTGCTCGCGGCGATGCTGCCGGGGATGGTCCAAGCGCCGGCCAGGGCCGCGTAATATTTTTCTGACCGCTTTGAATCCAAGGGGCGCCGATCGGGAAATCCGGTCGGCGTCCATTTTTTTTTGTCTTATGATGAACCGTGATGAAGACGCTGCTGCTGTTTTACGCTCCCCTTGTCTTCGCCGCGTCGCCGACCGTTCCAGACGCGAAGAAGTTCCTCGATGACGCCGAAAAAAAACTGCTGGCGCTGAACATCGAATCCTCGCGCGCGGATTGGGTGAATGAGAATTTCATCACCGACGATACCGAGATTCTTTCGGCCGCCGCGGACGAGCGCACGATCGCCGAGGGCGTGCGGCTGGCCAAGGCCGCCACCCGGTTCGACCATGTAAAATTGCCGCCCGAGATGGCGCGAAAGATGATGCTGTTGAGGCTCGGGCTGACGCTCGCCGCGCCTTCCAACCCGATGGAGAGCGCCGAAGTGACCCGGCTCGGCGCGGAACTTCAAGGGATGTACGGCAAGGGAAAATATTGTCCCGGCGGCGAAAGGAAATGCCTTGACATCGAGGACATCACGCGCATCATGGCGACCAGCACGGATGAACGTGAGCTGCTTGACGCATGGTCGGGTTGGCTCACCATCTCGCCCCAGATGCGCACCGGTTTTGCGCGATTCGTGGAATTGTCGAACAAGGGCGCGCGCGAGTTGGGATTCAAGGATACCGGCGCGATGTGGCGCGCGAAATACGACATGCCGCCGGATGATTTCGCGAAGGAGCTGGACCGGCTGTGGGAGCAGGTTCGTCCGCTGTATGTCTCCCTGCACGCTTACGTGCGCTCAAAACTGCGCGAAAAATACGGCGACGCGGTGCCGGCGAACGGCCCGATTCCGGCCCATCTGCTGGGCAATATATGGGCGCAGGATTGGACCAATATTTATAAATTAGTGGCGCCTGCGGATGCCGATCCAGGATACGATTTGACACAAATTCTCCAATCCAGAGATACGGATGCGCTTCAAATGGTGCATTATGGCGAGAATTTCTTCAAATCCATCGGATTTGCGCCGTTGCCACAGACTTTTTGGGAGCGGTCGCTATTTGTCAAGCCGCGCGATCGCGAAGTGGTGTGCCATGCGAGCGCGTGGGATATCGATTATGGCGACGACGTCCGGTTGAAGGTCTGCATCACCAACACCGCCGAAGATTTCATGACGGTGCATCACGAACTGGGCCACAATTTTTATCAACGAGCGTACAACAAACAGCCGTACCTGTTTCGCGACAGCGCCAACGACGGGTTTCATGAAGCCATCGGCGATACGATCGCGCTGTCGATCACGCCCGCGTACCTGAAGAAGCTCGGATTCATCGACCGTGTGCCCGATCCTTCGAAAGACATCGGGCTGTTGCTGAACAAGGCGCTCGAAAAGATCGCGTTCCTGCCGTTCGGATTGATGATCGACCAATGGCGATGGAAAGTTTTCTCGGGCGAAATTCCGCCTGACAAATATAACCAGGCGTGGTGGCAATTGCGCGAGAAATATCAAGGCGTGGCGCGGCCGGTGGCGGGAAGCGAGAAGGATTTCGATCCGGGCGCGAAATATCACGTAGCGGCGAACGTACCGTATATGCGATATTTTCTCGCCGATATTTTGCAATTCCAGTTTCATCGCTCGCTGGCGAAAATCGCGGGGTGCACGGAGCCGCTGAATCGCTGCTCGATTTACGGCAATCCCGATGCGGGGAAGCGGTTGAACGCGATGCTCGAGATGGGTCTGAGCCGTCCGTGGCAGGATGCGCTCGTTGAATTGACCGGCCAGCGCGAAATGGATGCGACCGCGATCCGGGATTATTTCGCGCCGCTCGAGAAATGGCTGGACGAGCAGAATCGCGCAAAGCCGGTGGGTTGGTGACGGTACGATAGAGATATGTACCGGCTGGTTTTCGCGATCGTCCCCATGCTGCTGCTCGGAGCGCAGCCCGATGCGCGGGAATTGGTGCGCCAGTCGGCCGACGCGATCAAGAAATATCGAAGCTATCAACTGGAATCGCTGATCGTGGTGGAGATGCGCGGCGGGCCGGCTTTGCCGACGATGGAGATGCCGTCGTCGATCAGTGTACGGCGGCCGGACAAGATGCGCATCGATTCGCGGAGCCGGGCCGGATCGATCACCATCGTCGGCGACGGCGAGCACACCTGGTATTATCTTCTGCCGCAAAACCAATTCATCAAGCGCGAAGCGTCTGTGTCGCCGGAAGCGGCGGTGAACAATAGCGGGCTGATGCCCAAGAGCCTGCCCGACGTCAGCCAGTCGATCGATTCGATGAAACTCGCCGGTGAAGATTCGATCGCAATTGAAGGCAAGCCATATCCGTGTTGGAAAATCCTGACTACATATAAGGACATTCATCTTCCCGAGCACGATATGACGGTTCGCGACGCGGCACAGACCACCTGGATCAGCAAGGCGGAGGGGCTGACGTTACAAAGCGAGTTCCGCTCGAAGATTTTTCTGTCGGGGTCCGCCGAGCCGATCGAGATGACGCAATCTACGCACACCGTCGCAGTGCGGCTGAATCTCGATCTTCCGGATTCGACGTTCGTCTTCACGGCGCCGGAAGGCGCGAAGGAGACTAAGGACTGGACGCTGCCCGGAATCGCCAAGCCGGACGTGATCGGCAAACCCGTGCCGGCGCTGAGCGGGAAAGCGTTGGATGGCGCGGAGATCGATCTGGCGGCGCTGCGCGGAAAGGTGGTGCTGCTCGATTTTTGGGCGACGTGGTGTACGCCGTGCCAGCGCGAACTGCCGAATCTCGAAAAACTTCACAAGGAATTTCAGGACCAAGGCGTGGTGGTGGTGGGGATGAACGTCGGCGAGGACCGGCAAACGGTTCAGGATTTCTTGAAGAGCGCCGGGTTGACACTTCCGGTGGTGCCCCTCGAGGAGAACGCAGAGCTGATCGCCGCGCTTTCGGTTAACGCGTATCCGACGATGGTGGTGGTGGATCGCGAGGGAAACATCGCGTCGTACGAAGTTGGCGTGCGCGGCGAAGCCGGGTTGCGCGCCGAACTCGACAAGCTCGGAATCCACGCGCACGACGGCGTATCCCGGCATGAGGCAAAGTAGCGCGATTCTGATTTCCAGCATGTTACCCTATTGTTTTGCGCAGAACGTATGCCCGCGCGGGTGAGCGAGACACTGGTCCTGCGCACGTATCCCTTCCGGGAAGCGGACTTGATCGTGAGTTTTTTCACTCGTGAAGCGGGGAAACTGCGCGGTGTGGCGCGGCGCGCGCGTAGGCCGAAAAGCCCGTTCGGATCCGGCCTGGAGCGGCTTTCCCACGTTCGAATGGCATATTTTCAACGCGAAAATGCGGAACTGGTGAACCTGACCGGCTGCGAACTCATCCAGTCGCAATTCGACCTTGGGTCGGATTATGCGCGCGGCGTAGCGCTCGATTATTTCACCGAAGTGGCCGAGCATCTGTTGCCGCCGCACGAACCGAGCGAAAAATTTTTCCGGCTGATCGTGACCGTGCTCGCCTATCTTCGCGAGCGCGGCGAGCTGTGGGCGGCGGTCGCGTATTTCAGCCTGTGGTCCGTTCGACTGAGCGGCATTTTGCCGGAACTGCGCGTCGGCCGCGAATCGGGCGAGATCGCCCGGGAGATTTTCGAGCGCCCGCTTGCGGGATTAACGGCGCGGGCGTGGTCGAAATCGACGGCGAGCGATTTGCGCCGCGCGCTGATCCGCACCATGGAGCAGCACGTCGAAAGAAAATTTCTGACCGTCCCTTTATTGGAGGCTTTGTAATTGGATTCCTTTCAGGAAACGATTTTCAAATTGAAGCGCTACTGGTCCGACCGCGGCGCGATCATTCAGGAGCCGTACGATATCGAGGTCGGTGCGGGCACCATGGCGCCCGAAACATTTTTGCGCGTTCTTGGAACAAAACCATATCGAGTCGCTTATGTTCAGCCGAGCCGGCGGCCGGCGGACGGGCGCTACGGCGAGAATCCGAACCGTCTGTACAAGCACCAGCAGTTGCAGGTGATCCTGAAGCCTTCGCCCGACGACGTGCTCGATCAGTACCTGGGCTCGATCGAGGCGATCGGGATCGATCTCAAAAAACACGACATCAAGTTTGAAGAGGACAACTGGGAAGCGCCGACGTTGGGCGCATGGGGCATCGGATGGCAAGTGATGCTCGACGGCCTGGAGATTACGCAGTTCACCTATTTTCAACAGTGCGGCGGCTTCGATCTGGATCTGGTTCCCGCGGAGCTGACCTACGGGCTCGAACGGATCAGCGCGTTTTTGCAAGGCGTCGACAGCGTGTACGACATCGAGTGGGCGCCGGGCGTGAAATACGCGCAAGTGCGGTTCGTCGATGAAGTCCAGTCGTCGGTTTACAACTTCGAGATGGCGGATATCGACCGTCTGCGGCGATTGTTCGACGAGCATGAAGCCGAGTGCAAGCGGCTGCTCGGGCTTTACGACGAAAAATCGCCGGGGAAATTCCGGTTCCCGGTTTTGCCGGCGTATGAGCAGGTGTTGAAATGCTCGCATCTGTTCAATCTGCTCGATTCGCGCGGCGCGATTTCGGTGACCGAACGGGTCGGTGTGATCAAGCGCGTGCGTGATCTGGCGGTGGGAACGGCGAAAATCTGGGCGGATCAACAGGCATGAACTTTCTTCTGGAAATCGGAACCGAAGAGATCCCGCACTGGATGATTCCGGGCGCGCTGAAGCAGCTTTCCTCCCTGGATTTGATGGGCGCAACTCCGCTGGTGGACGCGACGCCGCGCCGGTTGGTGGTTCGAGCGCAGGCCTTGCCGGAGCGAACGCCGGATGAGACGCAGATCGTCAAGGGTCCGCCGGTATCGGCCGGCGAGCGAGCGGCCGCGGGATTCGCGAAGAAGCAGGGCGTCGATCTATCGGCAATGACGATCGCGGGCGAATATTACGAGCTGCGCAGGAACGTCCCGGGGCGCCGCGCGGCGGAAATTCTCGCCGAAACATTACCGGCCGCAATTGTCGGAATCCAGTGGCCCAAGACGATGTACTGGACCGGGAAGAACGGTCCGCGATTTATTCGTCCCATTCGGTGGATCGTCGCGCTGCTCGGCGATGAAGTGATTCCATTCGAAATCGCGGGTGTGAGAAGCGGCAACATCACGCGAGGGCACCGGCAGCTTGGATCGTCGTCGATTCCGGTCACCATCGAGAATTATGAGAGCGAGCTGCGGAAGAATTTCGTGATTCTTTCCTCGCACGAGCGGCGGCACAAGATTGAGACCGAGGCGTCGGCGCTGGGAGCGAAGATCGATCCGGATCTGCTCGGAACGCTGACGTTCATCACTGAATATCCGGCGGCCATTCGAGGCGAGTTCGATCCGGCGTTTCTCGAACTGCCGGCCGAGGTGCTGACGACGGTGATGCGGCATCATCAGAAATATTTTTCCGTGGAACCGGCTCCCGGAAAACTCGCGCCGAATTTCGTCGCGGTGATGAATACCGGCGGCGATCCGGAGGGATTAGTAAAGCGCGGGAATGAAAGGGTGCTAAAGGCTCGTTTCAACGACGCTCGATTTTTCTGGGACATGGATCAACAGAAGAAGCTCGCGGATCGCGTTGCCGATCTGGCCAAAGTGACGTTCCAGGCGAAGCTCGGCTCGTATCTGGAAAAGACCGAGCGCGTCATCGCGCTGGTGAAGGAATTGGACGGCAACCAGCATGCGCAAAGGGCGGCGCTGCTGGCGAAGACCGATCTCACCACCGAAATGGTGAAGGAGTTTACCGAGCTGCAAGGCGTGGTCGGCGGCTTGTACGCTCGCGCGCAAGGCGAACCCGAGCCGGTGTGGAAGGCGATTTACGAGCACTATCAGCCGGTCAACATGGAGGATTCGATCCCCGAAACACGCGAAGGGCAAATTGTTTCGGTGGCGGATAAACTCGATACCCTGCGCGAATGTTTCCGCATCGGCATGATCCCCAGCGGATCGAAAGATCCGTTCGCGCTGCGGCGCGCGGCGCAGGGGGTCGTGAAGATTCTGGTCGAGGCGAAGCTGCCGTATGATTTTTATCCGCTGTTTGCGGCGCCTTTGACGGATTTCATGCTGGAACGCGTCCAATATTATTTCCGCGAAGTGCGCGGGTTCAAATATGACGAAGTCAACGCGGTGATGGCGTCCAGCCGAGGAACGCTGGCGGATGTGGAAGCCCGTTTGACCGCGCTCGCCGAAGTGCGGCCGACGGAAAATTTCGAGCCCCTTGCGGCCAGCTTCAAGCGCATCCGCAATATTTTGAAGCAGGCGGAATTCGAGGCGGACGGCGCGCTTCAGGAGCGTCTGCTCGAGCCCGGCGAGGAGCGCGATCTTTACGACGCGTATCAAGCCGTGCAAGCGGAGATCCGGGGCGCGGGCTATCGCGTCGCGCTCGAGCGGATCGCCTCGCTGCGCCCGCATGTCGATCGCTTTTTCGACAAAGTTCTGGTGAATGCGAGGGACCCGGAGGTTCGCGTCAACCGCCTGACCCTGCTTTCCGATTTATTGACTGAGTTTTCGACCATCGCCGATTTCTCCGAAATCGTCACTGCAGGAGAGCAGAAATGAAAAATTACGTTTATAGTTTTGGAAACGGGGCCGCCGATGGCGACGGCAAAATGAAAGACGTACTTGGAGGCAAAGGCGCGGGACTTGCAGAAATGTCGCGCGCCGCGATTCCCGTGCCGCCGGGATTCACCATCTCCACCGAAGTCTGCAACATTTATTTTGAAAACGGCAATCATGTTCCCGAGGAAATCAACCGGCAGATCCTGAAGGCGCTGGACAAACTCGAATCTTCGATCGGGAAGAAACTCGGCGACGCGGAAAATCCGCTGCTGGTGAGCGTCCGGTCGGGCGCGAAATTTTCGATGCCGGGAATGATGAACACGATTCTCAACCTCGGATTGAATGACGCGACGGTTGAGGGACTGGTGAAACGCAGCGGCAACGCCCGCTTCGCCTACGATTCGTACCGTCGATTCATCCAGATGTTCGGCGAGGTCGCGCAGAATATCGACATGGCCAAGTTCGACGAACTTTTCGACGCGCGCAAGCACAAGGCCAAGGTGAAGCTGGATACCGCGCTGAGCGCGGACGATCTGAAGGCGATCATCGCCGATTACAAGAAGCTGGTCGAGAAAGAGACCAAGCAGCCGTTCCCGCAGGATGCGCGCGAGCAACTGGCGATGGCTCGCGACGCGGTGTTCCGTTCCTGGTGGAATCCGAAGGCGGCGTATTATCGCCGCATGGAAAAAATTCCGGACGACATCGGCACCGCCGCGAGCGTGCAGGCGATGGTGTTCGGCAACCTGGGCGACACGTCCGCAACCGGCGTCGGGTTCACGCGCGACCCGGCGACGGGCGAAAAACTTTTCTACGGCGAATTTCTGATCAACGCGCAAGGCGAGGACGTGGTGAGCGGCATACGCACGCCGCAGCCGATCTCTGAGCTTGAAACAGTGATGCCCGAAGCTTACGCGCAACTGCGCGACATCACGACGAGACTCGAGCAGCATTATCGCGACATGCAGGATTTCGAGTTCACCATCGAAGAAGGCAAGCTGTACATGCTGCAAACGCGCAACGGCAAGCGCACCGGATCGGCGGCGGTGCGCATCGCGGTGGATATGTGCGAAGAAGGCATGATCGATAAGAAGGAAGCGGTGCTGCGCGTGCAGCCGCAACAGCTCGATCAGTTGCTGCATCCGGTGTTCGACGCGGCGTCGCTCCAATCGCTCACGTTGCTCGCGACGGGCATCGATGCATCGCCGGGAGCGGCGGTGGGTCGCGCGGCTTTTACGGCGGAAGACGCGGTCGAGATGGGCAAGAACGGTCCGGTGATTCTGGTTCGCAAGGAAACGACGCCCGACGATATTCACGGCATGGACGTCGCGAAAGGAATTCTGACCGCGGTGGGCGGCAAGTCGAGCCACGCGGCCGTGGTCGCGCGCGGAATGGGGCGGCCATGCATCGTCGGCGCGGGAGCCATCAGCATCAGTGAGCGCGCCAAGCAGTTCACCGTCGCGCTGGGCGCGAAAACCGTCACGGTAAAGCAGGGCGACTGGATTTCGATCGACGGGACCAGCGCGAAAGTGTACCAGGGCCAGGCGAAGACCACGTTGCCTGATCCGAAGTCGCGCTACTTCGCGACGCTGATGTCGTGGGCCGACGAATTTCGCGGCTCCTTCGGCGTTCGCGCCAACGCGGATATTCCGCGCGATGCGAAGGTCGCGCGCATGTACGGCGCCGAAGGCATCGGGCTGTGCCGCACCGAGCACATGTTCTTCGCCGAGGATCGCATCCCGCACATGCAGGCGATGATTCTCGCGCGCGATGAAAAGACCCGCAAACAGGCGCTGAAAAAACTTCTGCCGATGCAGCGCAAGGATTTCGTGGGATTGTTTGAAGAGATGGACGGGCTGCCGGTGATCATCCGCACGCTCGATCCGCCGCTGCACGAATTTTTGCCGAAGCGCGAGGAACTGATGGTCGACCTGGCGCGGCTCCCTCACCTCGCCGCGAAAGCGAAAAAGGAAATTTCGGTGAAATACGGGATTCCGGTGGGTGAATTGAAGAAGCGGCTGCCGGAATTGCTGCATCGCGTGGAGGAGCTGCACGAGTTCAATCCAATGCTCGGGCTGCGAGGCTGCCGCCTCGGCATCACGCAGCCGGAGATCACGGAAATGCAGGCGCGCGCGATTTTCGAAGCGGCGGTTCAGGTCGCGAAAAAAGGCAAGAAAGTGATTCCGGAAGTGATGATCCCGCTTGCGGGCAGCGTGAAGGAAGTCGAGAATCAGAAGGCCATCGTCGACCGCGTGGCGAAAGAGGTGCCCGGAATGGAGAAGCTGCATTACCTGGTCGGCACGATGATCGAAATTCCGCGCGCGGCTCTGACCGCCGACAAAATCGCGGAGCAGGCCGAGTTCTTCAGCTTCGGCACCAACGATCTGACGCAGACGACGATGGGACTCTCGCGCGACGATTACACGAAATTCTCGAAGGAGTACGAGCAGCTGAAAATCTTCGACGCCGATCCATTTGCGTCGATCGATCAGGAAGGTGTGGGCAAGCTCATCAAGATGGCGATCCAATTGGGCCGGCAGACTCGCCCGACTCTCGACATCGGCATCTGTGGCGAGCATGGCGGCGATCCCAGCTCGGTCGAATTTTGCTGTCGCGTGGGCATGAATTACGTTTCCTGCTCGCCGTATCGCGTGCCGATCGCGAGACTGGCCGCGGCGCAAGCCTCGATCTCCGGCGACAAATCGGAATCGATGCGGACGGTATAACTACCCGCCCGGGTTATTCGCCGCCTTGGGGAGTGAACAAAAAATAGTCGTAAATCGCGCGCGAAATCTGCGCGATGGTGCGCTCGCTCACTTCTTCTTGTGATCCCTGCTTGATGAACAGCGCGACGATGACGTGGCCCGCGTTATCGGGCAGCGTGATGATGCCGACGTCGTCGATGGCGCCGCCGAGCGATCCGGTCTTGTGCGCCACCGGCGTCTGGGGAGGAAGGATGCCCTTGATGCGCGCTGCTCCGGTCTGGCAGCGGCTCATGATGTCGAGCAGCAGATCCGCCGACTCCGGCTTAAGGATGTTCCGCGCATAGATTTTTTCGAGCAGCGCTTCCATCGCATCCGGCTGCGACGTATCGCGCGGATCGTGATTGAAGCGATCGTTCGCCGCGGCGCGTTGCTCGGGCGTCACCGCCCGATTGGCGGCTCGAAACGCTTCCGGCGTCCAGTCCTGTTCGGGCGGCAGCGTCGCGCCCCTCCAATCCGCGATCAGATACGCGGTGGATCGGTTGACGTTGATGCCTTCTATTCCCAGCTCGCGCATCTTCGCGGTGACGGCTTCGCCTCCGCCGGCCAGGCGCAGCGAAATATCGGCGGCGGAATTGTCGCTGATCAACAGCATCAACTCCATAATGTTGCGCACGCTCAATTCGACGCCCGGTTTGTTGAACAGATTGTTCAGCGTTCCACTGCCCGGATGCAGATCGTGAGGCTCGATGCGGATCATCTGGTCGAGCGAGATTTCTCCGCGATCGACCCGCGCGAGCAACTGGACCGCGACCGGAACCTTGAACGTGCTCGCCATCGGAAACCGGTCGGTCGAGTGCAGCGCAACGCGCCGGCCCGATTCGACGTGCAGCGCGCTCAATCCCACTTCGCCATCGGAAATCGTGGCCAGGCGCGCGACCTCGCTCTGCAACCGCTCGAATCCCGGCGTGGAAGGCGGGTCGGCGGCGCACACCGTCAGCGCGGCCACCGTCATCAGCAGAAAAACTCGTTTCATGGATGCGCTCCTTTCCGGAAATGTTTAGTGTATCGATTTTCGCCGGAGGTTACACTCAGATGTTTGGACCAGCCATTTGATCGACTGAACTTCGTGCGCTTCGCGCCGGAACAACAACTTCGGCGCTCGGAAGAATTTCTGGCTTCAATGGCGACGCGCCGGACGGTTCGCTCCTTCTGTTCCGAAACCGTTCCGCTCGCGCTCGTCGAGAACGCCATTCGCTGCGCTTCGCTCGCGCCCAGCGGAGCCAACCAGCAACCCTGGCGCTTCGTCGTCGTCGCGGACCCGGAGATCAAGCGCGAAATTCGCATCGCTGCCGAAACCGAGGAGCGCGAAAATTACGAGCACCGTTTCCCGGACGAATGGCTCGAAGCACTGCGCGTTCTCGGTACCGATTGGCACAAGGAATTCCTCGAAACCGCGCCGTATCTCATCGTCGTATTCCGCATCGATTACGGCCTCGACGGCGATCGCCGCATCAAGCACTACTACGTTCAGGAAAGCGTCGGCATCGCGGTGGGATTTCTGCTGGCCGCGCTGCATATTTCCGGTCTCGCGACCCTGACCCACACGCCCAGCCCGATGGGATTTCTTCAACGAATTCTGGAGCGGCCCGCAAATGAACGGCCGTTCGTGTTGATCCCGGTCGGATTTCCCGCGCCCGGCGCCCAGGTTCCGCATCTAACTAAGAAGCCGCTCGATGAAGTCATGCTGCGGCGCTGAATCCTTGGAGAATCTTCGATGAATCTGCGAAATCTCGGAAAATCCGGCCTGCGCGTTTCCATCGCCGGCCTCGGCTGCAATAATTTTGGCGCGCGAATCGACCTGGAAGCGACGCGCAAGGTGGTCGACAAAGCCATCGATCTGGGCATCACGCTGTTCGATACCGCCGACATTTACGGCAACAAGGGCGGATCGGAAACGATGCTGGGCGCGGTGCTCGGCGATCGCCGCAAGAACATTATTCTGGCGACGAAATTCGGGATGCAGATGGAAACCCCCGAAAAAAAGGGAGCCTCGCGCCGCTACATCATGTCCGAAGTGGAGGACAGTCTCCGCCGTTTGCGCACCGACTGGATCGATCTGTATCAGCTTCACGAGGCCGATCCCCGGACGCCGATCGAAGAGACTCTGCGCGCTTTGGATGATGTGATTCGCCAGGGCAAGGCGCGTTACATCGGCTGCTCGAACGTTCCCGCGTGGGGCGTGGTCGAAGCCGAGTGGACCGCGCGCTCGAGCGGCACGAATAAATTCATTTCCACGCAGAACGAGTACAGTCTTCTGGCGCGCGACATCGATCGCGACTTGGTTCCGGTGGTGGAGGCTTACGGGCTCGGCCTGCTCCCGTATTTTCCGCTGGCGAACGGACTGCTCACCGGCAAATACGATCGCGCGAAACCCATGCCCGAAGGCGCGCGATTGACGGGCAACCAGCGCCTCGCCGATCGTCTTTTGACGGATGACAACTGGCGCAAAGTCGAAAAATTGACGGAGTTTGCGATAACGCGTGGCCACAGTTTGCTCGATCTCGCGTTCGCCTGGCTCCTGGCGCGCCCCGGCGTGGCGAGCGTGATCGCCGGCGCGACCAAGCCGGAGCAATTGGACCAGAACGTGAAGGCGGTCGATTGGCAGTTAACGGCGGCTGAGCTCGACGAGGTCGACAAAATTACGGGTGCAGCTTATTAGCGGCATCCACGTATTTTTTCGCCGACGGATTCCTCGCGTTCCACTGCGGCGGAGGCGCGTCGGAGGCGATGTGCAACAGGCCCAGCGCCACCGTGCGATCCACTTTCGCCATGTTCGCGTAATCTACCTTCGGCCACTCGTCGCCGACCGCGTGATAATCCGGATAATCGAACGCGACGCACAAAGTGTGCGCGGGAATGCCGACATCGGCCAGCGCCTGGTTATCGCTGCGCGCGAAATACGGATCGCTCGCCGACGGATCTTTGTACACTTTGACGCCGGTCAGCTTGCCGGCGTCGGCTAAAATGCGCGGCACATCGGAAAAATCGAATCCGGTGATCGATGCTGTTCCTATCTGCGGGCCGTTGGTCGCGTCGGTGCGGCCCACCTGTTCGAGATTCAGATCGGCGATGGTCTTGTCGAGCGGCTCGATCGGATGGCGGCCGTAATATCGCGAGCCGAGCAGTCCGCGCTCTTCTCCGAAAAAAGCGACGAACAAAATGCTGCGCTTGGGATGAGGATTCATCGTCGCGAGCGCACTGGCGATCTCGATCACCGAAACGGTTCCGCTGCCATCGTCGTTCGCGCCGTTATAAATTTTGTCTTCTCCGGCCGATCGCGTTCCCAGGTGATCGTAATGCGCGGTCACCATCACGTAGGTGTCTTTGAGCGCCGGGTCCGATCCGCGCAACAGTCCGGCGACGTTGCGGACTTTCGCGGGATGCTCGATCGCCGGTGAGACGTGAATGGTCGCGTGAACCTCTTTCGCGCTCTTGAGTAGCGCGACGAGTTCCGGCGACGCGACGGCGTTGCGCGAGAATCCGCGCGGCGCTTCCGGATCGCTGACCTGCGCGCCCGATGGAGCTTCACGCGCGATGAACAGCACCAGAGCCGCGCCCTGCGGCGCCTCGATGCGTCCGCGAACGTTGAGAACGACAATTTTTCCCGCAACCTCTTCGGATGTGAGATTGCGATCGCTCTCGACAAGCACGACCGGCGCATTGTCGATCCGCAAGGCGTGTTCGGTAACGATGGAGGTGCTCGCCGGATCGATAGGAAGCGTTTTTCCGCCGCCGGTGACCGTAAACTCGAAGCCCTCGGGATTCTGTTCGCGGACGTTGAGCGTCGCGGTTTGAAAATATCCGTCGTCGCCGGCGGGTTCGAGTCCCGCGCGTCTGAATTGACTGGCGATAAATTCCGCCGCCAGATCCAGCCCGCGCGAAGGTGTCGCGCGTCCTTCGAGCAGATCCGAGGCGAGGAACGAAAGATTCCCGCGCAGCGAATCGGCGGTTATGTGATTTATCACCGCCTGCATTCCGGGCGTGAGCGTCGCGTCCGCGCCGAACGCGCACATCGCGACTGCGAGCAGAAGAAATCGTTTCATGAATTGTCCTCCAGCGTGCTTGCGGGCAAACCGGTCATGAGCCCTCTGCGCTGCGCGCCGGCGTCTTCGCCGCGGCGCGGAGCCCCGCGCGCCGCCTCGTCAGGATCGCTTCCGCATCGGGAGCCCCCATGACCACGGTTTCCATGTGCTTGCAAAAATCGGGCTCGCCCCACCCCGTGCGCATTTCGGCAAGAAAGGGCTGAATTTTCGAGAACGTCGCGAAAATTTCGCTGTGCGCCGCACGAAACGCGTCCGCATCGATCGCCCCCGTCGTGACCATCGACGCGGCCATGTCCCAATACCCCAGGACCATCCGGAACGATGCGTTGCGCGCCCCGCTCACGGCCGCTACGATTTCCTCAAGGCTCTCGGGATGGAACTCCAGCAGGAACCAGCTTCGCGCTTCCCTCAGCACGCTGTCGCGGCGCAGATGAAAGAGCTGAAGATTTAACTGGGCGCTTTCGAACGGAGTAGCCATAAGGGTGCTCTCAACGAGTGGCCGGCAGGACCTTTTTCCCCTTATGCATCTCGTACAGCGGAGAAAGCTCGCGCAGCTTGCGCACCACTTCGATCACCCGGCCTGCCACGTAATCCACTTCTTCTTCCGTCGTGAAGCGGCCGAGCCCGAAACGAATCGAGGAGTGCGCCAGATCGTCATCGGCGCCGAGCGCCTTCAAAACATGACTCGGCTCGAGCGTCGCGGAAGTGCACGCTGATCCGCTGGACACCGCGACGTCGTTCATCCCCATCAGCAGCGCTTCGCCTTCGATGTAACCGAAGCTCAGGTTCAGATTATGCGGCAACCTCGAATGCATGTCGCCATTCACGTAGACCTCGTCGAGATTGGCCGTCAGACGATCCTTCAGTTGGTCGCGAAGATGGGCCAGGCGCTTCGATTCTTCCGCCATTTCGTTTTTCGCGATCGCGCACGCTTCGCCCAGCCCGACGATTCCCGGAACGTTCAGCGTTCCCGATCGCATGCCGCGCTCATGCCCGCCGCCGTCCATCTGTGCGGCGAGCTCGACGCGCGGACCTTTGCGTCGAACGTACAGCGCGCCCACGCCCTTCGGTCCGTACATTTTGTGCGCGCTGATCGACAGCAGATCGATGTTGTCATCGATTACGCCAACCGGAATTTTTCCCGCGGCCTGCGCGGCATCGGTGTGCATCAGCACGCCGCGATCTTTCGCGATCTTTCCGATCTCGCCGATATTCTGCACCACGCCGATTTCGTTATTGGCGTACATGATGCTGATCAGGATGGTTGCATCCGTGATCGCGTCGCGGAGCTGATCGAGATCCAGCAACCCGTTCCGTTCCACCGGAAGATAAGTCACGCGCACGCCGTCTTTTTCAAGACGCTTCGCCGTGTCGAGAATAGCCTTGTGCTCGGTTGCGGCGGTGATGATGTGATTGCCGCGGCCCGCGTACGCCTGCGCGACGCCTTTCAGCGCCAAATTGTCCGATTCGGTCGCGCCGCTGGTGAATACGATCTCTTTCGCGGTTGCGCCGATCAGTTCCGCCACCTGTTTGCGCGCCTTCTCCACGGCTTCGTCCGCCTGCCATCCGAAGCTGTGATTGCGGCTCGCGGCATTGCCGAAAATGTCGACGAAGTACGGGCGCATGGCCTCGAACACGCGCGGGTCCACCTGCGTTGTGGCATGATTGTCCATGTAAACCGGCAGTTTCATGTCGTCAAGTCCGGGTGGCGAGCGCAATGGTCGCCAGCGGCTGCGGCACCGGCATGTCGTCCCGCGACAAATCCGAAATGGTGATGTTCGAAAGCAGCCGCAGGATTCCTTCATGCACCTTGCGCAGCGGTTCGCGAACGGTGCAGCGGTCGCTCTGGTCGCATTCCGCGTGCTCGGTGAAACAGTGCGTCAGAATGATGGGACCGTCGATGGTGCGAATCACTTCCAGCGTCGTGATATCGTGCGGATCGCGCGCCAGGCGGTACCCGCCGTGCGTGCCCTGCACTGAAACCAGCAGGCCGCCTCGCACGAGTTTTTGCAGGATTTTCGAAAGCAGCGGCAGCGGAATGCCGTAGCTCGCGGCGATATCCTTCGCGCTCGCGCCGCCCCTGGCGCTCGCCAGATGCCGCAAAGCGATCAGCCCGTAATCCGCTTTTTTGGTCAACTTCAACATGCTGTCGGATATCTCAGACCGATTCGGTCCTAAATCACGATTATCGATCTCGCATCGGCCGGCTGTCAATTAAAATCGGCCGGCTGTCAATCACAGTCGAGCGGCTGTCCATTAAAACATCTTGAGCGCGATTTTCCCGGCCGGACCCGCATACAACAGATCCATCGTTTTGATCGCCTTCATTTTGCCGTGAAACGGAAAAAACAGGAGACCGGCGAAGGGAGTCTTCACGTCGCCTTCCGGAATCGCCGCGTGCTTGATGCGATCTTCGATGCTCATCTGCTCCTCGTCGCCGCCTTGCGGAGTCCCGGGCATGCGGCCGATGGTGTATCCCGACGCGATGATGCCGGGCGGGTCCGGCGCGATCGTCGTCTTCTGTCCTGCCTTCAGTCCATCGATGCGCAGCGCGAACTGATCGGCCGCGACGTTCAGGTGGGCGAACTTCTCGCCGAACACGCCGACTTCGACGACCAGGTAATCGTCGACGACGTAAAATCCTCTCGGCGATGGAATCGAATGGACCAGGTATTCCGCGCCCATCGTGAATCCGTCGTCGAGCGCGATGTGCACCGGATAATCCGTCGCGGCTTTTTGCGGCACCGTGCCCTGCGCGAAAATCGCCGAGGCCGCCGCGATCCATAATGCCCACTTTCCGGCCATCATGAGTCGAGTATAACGCGAGGGAACGAACCGGCCGCCGCCTGCGTAGCTCCTATCATATGGATCGCCTTCGCCAGGATCTGATCGTCACCCTTCGAAGGCTCCGCTCGAGCCCCGGATTCACGATGGCCGCGGTCGTGACGCTGGCGCTCGGCATCGGCGCGAACACCACCATTTTCAGCGCGGTCAACGCGCTGGTGCTGCGCCCGCTGCATGTCGAGCGGCCGGATGAGCTGGTCTCAATGAACACGCGCGCCGGAAAGAACGAAATGCCGGTGCAATCGTATCCTAATTATCTCGATTATCGGGACCGCAACAACACGTTCGCCGGAATAGCCGGATATCGCATGACTCCATTGAGCGTAAGCCGCGGCAACGGCAGGAACGGACGCATGTGGGCTTACGAAGTCACCGGCAATTACTTCAACATGCTGGGCGTGAACGCGTTGCGCGGGCGCGTGTTCAGAGCCGACGACGATCGCACGCGCGGCGGCAATCCGGTGGCCGTGATCAGCTACGGATGCTGGCTGCGCCGTTTCGGCGGCGATGCGGAGGCGGTCGGCGAAAAAATCAAGATCAACGGCATGGACTATACCGTCGTCGGCGTCGCGCCGCGCGACTTCGCCGGAACCGAGCTGATCTTCACCCCTGAAATCTGGGTGCCGATGTCGATGACGCCGCTGCTCGAACAAGCCGACTGGCTCGATAAGCGCGGCGCTCTGAACATTTTCTTCGTCGGACGTTTGAAGCCCGGCGTTACCATGGCGCAGGCGGAGGCGAACTTGAACGCCATCGCGAACCAGCTCGGGCAGGAATATCCGGACGCCAATGCAGGCATGAAGATAGTGCTCTCGCCGCCCGGAATGGCGGGCACTTACCTGCGCGGCGCGATCCGCGGGTTCGCGGCGATTCTGATGGCGGCGTGCGGTCTGGTGCTGCTGATCGCGTGCGTCAACCTGGCGAGCCTGCTGCTCGCGCGCGCCGCGGACCGGCGTAAGGAAACCGCGATCCGTCTCGCGCTCGGCGCCTCGCGCTCGAACCTTGTGCGCCAGCTTCTCACCGAAAGCCTGGTCCTCGCGATGCTCGGCGGAGCGGCGGGCCTGCTGCTCGCCAGGTGGCTGACGAATCTGTTCCTGGCGTGGCGTCCTCCGGTGGATGTTCCGGTAATACCACAACTGATGATCGATAGCCGGGTGACGTTGTTCGCCCTGGCTGCGACGCTGCTGACGGGAGTTTTGTTCGGGCTCGCGCCGGCGCTGCAATCGGTGCGCGTCAATCTCGCGCCGGCGCTCAAGAGCGAAGCCGTGGCCGAGCGGCTGCGGCGGTTCGCGCTCCGCGACCTGCTGGTGGCCGGCCAGGTCGCGCTCTCGGTGATGCTGGTGGTCGGATCGGTGCTGATGGTCCGCAGTCTGGAGAACGCGCTCAGCCTGCACCTGGGTTTTGAGCCGCGCCACGCGGCCTCGGTCGCCTTCGACCTGGGATTGCAAGGCTACAACGGCCAGCGGGCCCACGATTTTCAGATGCGCGTGCTCGATCGCGTTCGCGCCATGCCGGGCATTCAGTCAGCCGGACTGATCGACGGGTTGCCGCTCACGCTGTCTATAAGCAATAGCGGCGTTTATATCGAAGGCAAGCCGCCGCTGAAGGCCGCGGAGGTGCCGCTGGCCGCGATCTATGAAGTGAGCCCGCGCTATTTCAAAGCGGCAGGGACCAGAATCGTGAACGGCCGCGACTTCGACCAGAACGATCAGAAGGGATCCACACTCGTCGCGATAGCCAATGAAGCGTTCGTGCGCCAGTTGCTCCCCGGCGAGGATCCCCTCGGCAAGCGATTCCGCTTCAAGTCGTCCAGCGGCGAGTGGACGTACATTGTCGGAGTGATCGAGGACGGCAAATACCGGTCGCTCGGCGAGCAGCCGTTGCCCGTGCTATTCCTCCCGATGTTTCAGAACTGGAATATGGCGACGACCCTGGTCGCGCGCTCGCCGCAGCCGGAAGATCAGGTGGTCGCGATGCTGCGGCGCGCGGTGCTCGATCTCGATCCCGCCATTTCGCTCTATGCAGAAGGGAGCCTGACCGATCAGCTTGGGCTGGCGCTGTTTCGAGCGCGCGTCGCGGCGATCGTGCTGGGCGCGTTCGGCGTGCTGGCGCTGGTGCTTGCGGCCACCGGCGTTTATGGCATCATGGCCTACGCGGTTGCGCGGCGCACGCGCGAGATCGGTATCCGCATGGCGCTGGGCGCCAAGCCGTCGCAGGTGATCGGCGCGGCGCTTTCGCACACCGCGATCCTGCTCGCGGCCGGAACCGGCGCCGGTCTCGCGATGGCGCTCGTCGCGGGACGCTTGGTTTCGCAGATCCTTTACGGAATCAGCCCGTCCGATCCGCTGACCTACGCGGCCGCCGTCGGACTGATGGCGCTGGTCGCTTTCGGCGCGTGTCTGTTCCCGGTGCGGCGCGCGATCGGCATCGATCCGGTGACCGCGCTGCGCACCGAATAGACGAGCTTCGTAATGCGATAATCCTTCCATGACTCATGACATGGTGACCACGGCATTTACGCTCGACGGCTATCGCATCAAGCGCGATTTGGGGATCGTGCGGGGAATTGTGGTGCGCTCGCGATCCATTTTCGGCACCATCGGCGCCGGCTTGCAGACCATGGTCGGCGGTAACATTACCTTACTCAGCGAGCTCTGCGAAAAAACCCGCGAGCAGTCCTTCGATCTGATGATGGCGCACGCCGACGACCTTGGCGCGAACGCGATCGTCGGCATGCGCTACGATGCCACCGAAGTGATGCAGGGCGTCACCGAAGTGTTGTGCTACGGAACCGCAGTTGTGGTCGAACGAGCCTGAGGCGCTTGGGTGATATTGTCATAAGTGAGGGCGCGTGCGATCGCAGATCCAGCTCGGGACTGTCTTCGGCATCAAGATCGGGCTGCACTATAGCTGGTTTCTGATCGCCTTTCTCATCGTGCTGTCCCTCTCGGCGCAGTTCCACGAAACCAATCCCAGGTGGAGCGACGGCGTCATCTTGATGATGTCGGTCGGGACCGCGCTTCTGTTCTTCGTGTCGCTGCTGCTCCACGAACTGGCGCATTCCCTGGTCGCGACGTCCAATAAACTTCCGGTGAAAGAGATCACGCTTTTTGCTCTGGGCGGCGTCTCGCAAATCGAGAAGAACCCGACCAGCGCGAAAGTCGAGTTCTGGATGGCGTTCGTGGGACCCCTGACCAGCGCAGTAATTGGCTCGATTTGCCTGACCCTGGCGCGACTTGCCGGCAACGCCTCGTCGAATCCGGGGACGGCCATGCTGCTGTGGCTCGGCTATATCAATCTGATGCTCGCCGGGTTCAACCTGCTTCCGGGTTATCCCCTCGATGGCGGCCGCGTGCTGCGGGCGCTGATCTGGTGGAAGACCGGCGATGCCGATGGTTCCACGCAAACCGCGGCCAAAGTCGGCCAGGCCGTGGCGTTCGCTTTCATCCTGTACGGGATTCTTCGATTCTTCGGCGGCGCCGGAATCGGCGGCCTGTGGATTGCCTTCATCGGCTGGTTCCTTCTGCAAGCGGCGCGGGAAAGTTACGTGCAAGTCGGATTGACGCACGCGTTAGAGGGCGTGCGCGTTGCCGATGTCATGACCCAGGATTGTCCCACGGTTGACGGCTTCGTGAACGTTCAGAATTTCGTGGACCACGAGCTGCTTCGAACCGGGCAGCGTTGCTACATGGTCGTCGATAAGAACGGAGTCGCGGGCATGGTCACTCCGCACGAGGTGAAACAGATCGAGCGCGCCAAGTGGCCGTTTATGACCTTGAACGACATTATGCGTCCGCTGGAGGATCTCCAGGCGGTGACGCCGGACGCGCCGCTCGCCGCCGCGCTCGAATCCATGAGCCGGTTCGATCTGAACCAGCTTCCGGTGATCTCGAACGGCCATCTGGAAGGAGTGCTTTCACGATCTCAAGTCCTGACGTACCTACAGACCCACGCGGAATTGCAGCGCTAGGTTCGGATTCACGAGTTAACGGTTCGCGTAAGGCGAGAGCTCTCGAACCGCTCGCGATGTTCGCCATCATCATGGCCTACATCTGGAAATTGCGCTTCACGCATCCGAGGCTCTGGATTCCGGCGATCGCGCTGCTCCTCGCGTCGCACCTGGCGCGGCATGAGCGCGCCACCGACCTCGGCTTCCGAGCGAAGAATTTCTGGAATTGTCTGCGCCGGTTCGGGCCGGTCCTGCTCGCATTGGTCGTGGCGATGCTGGCAGCGGCCGTGATCCTTCGAACGCTTCGCCCGATCGGATTCGAGCAGGCCATGCTGTCGTTCGCGCTGTACCTACCTTGGGGCCTGTTCCAGCAGTATCTGCTGAACGGATATTTTTTAAGACGTTTGGACATGGCGTTTTCGCCGAACGTGGCGGCCATTTTCGCGGCATCGCTGTTCGGGGTGGTGCACTCGCCGAACTGGTTCCTGATGGTGATCACGCCCGTCGGCGCCTACGTGGCCATTTGGGTGTATCGACGCTACCGGAATCTCTATTTCCTCGGATTGGCGCACGCGATCATTGGCGTCCTCTTGTTCCTGGCCGTGCAGGATTCGGTGAGCCATCATCTCAACATCGGTCCGGCGCGTCCTATGGCCGCTCAATTCCGATGAGGACAGGGTGCGTCAGAGCTCTCACAGCGCTGTTTGCGATCGGCATGCTCGGGGCGGCATACGTGTCTGCCGCCGATTTCGAGCTGATCGGCCGCATCCAACCGGAACGGCCGCTGCCCGTATTTTTGCAGGGCGCGACGGCTCCATTCCACGCGGCTACGGAAGCGGATGAGACCGGCCGGTTTCATTTTCGCAAGCTGACGGCGGGCACCTACGTGGTGATGGTGGGCGGAATTCAGCGAACCGTTGAAGTTGGGCCGAGCCTCGCCGATTCCAGGCGCCGCGTGACGATCACCATCGATCTCGCCGGCGACAACTTCGAACCGCGCGCCCGGGTTTCGGTGCGCGAACTGGCCGTCCCCGAATCCGCGCGGCGCGAGTACGAAGAGGCCGAGAAAGCGCTGGGGCGGCGCGACGCGACCGCCGCGGTCGGGCACCTGAAACGAGCCGTCGAGCTCGCACCCGCGTTCTCCGCCGCGTGGAATCATCTGGGGACCGTCGCTTATCAGACCGGCCAGTATGCGGAGGCCGAGTCGGATTTTCGCAAAGCATTGGATGTCGATCCGGATGCTTACGCGCCGCTGGTGAACCTGGGCGGCGTACTGATCAACCTCGGCAAGTTGGACGAAGCGCTCGATTGTAATCTCCGCGCGGTGCGCAAAAGCCCGGGCGACGCGCTCGCCAACTCGCAGCTCGGCATGACCTATTTTGCAAAAAGCCAGCTCGATCTGGCGGAGCAATATCTGACGGCCGCAAAGCGCATCGATCCGTCGCATTTTTCGCATCCGCAGTTGATCCTGGCCGAAATCCATCTGCGCCGCAATGACCCGAAGGCCGCCGCTCGGGAGCTGGAGGATCTGCTCGCGCGGCACCCGGATTTGGCCGAAGCATCCAAAATCAAGGATGAGATTGCGCGTCTGCGCGCAGGGAATTAGCGGAGAGCGGCATTCAGCCCCGCCATTGCAACCGGCAGGGCTTGACGATGTTGTTGAGCGGCAAGGGCCGAGCAAGCCCCGGCAGTCATGCCGGAGGTAAAAATAGCTGTTTTCACAACAGACTCTTGCTGGCGCGGCTTGGCGGCGGGGCTACGATGACTCGCGCAACGCGGTCGACAATGTTTCGCCGCTTTCATCCGCCAGCGCCGCCTCGCGAAGCTTTTTGAGGGACCTTGCGTCCTGCAATCGGGGAAGCGCGGCCATGATCGCGTCGAAATGTTCCAGGCCGCGGTTATGTGTATCGCCGTAGCCTTTTAACAATTGCGGGCACTCGGCCAGTTCGCAAGCGAGCGCGTAATTCTCGCGCGCGTAGGTTTCCACTCGCGCGAGCCAATCGGCGATCCGCTTCTGCTCGATCCCGAAGCGTAGCGATCCGCGCCGGAATCGCCGCAAGCTGGCGATCGAGCCGAGCATCAGAAATCCGCCGAGCGAGGTGGTTGTGATCACGCGGCCTTGTTTGGTGAACCGGCCCACGAATTTGCGAGCCCACGCCGTGCGCAGCAGCCATCGTCCCATCGGGGCGGGCAGCGTATCCGAAATTTCTTCGACCCGCGGATGCAGAAATTCGTGGATCTGAACGATCTGGTTCGCTTCGGCGCGCGCTTCGCGATGGATCCGCTCGAATCGCGCGCGCCGCGTTTTCAAATCGGCGACGCGAATCGTATCTTCATACGACATCCACAGCGCGAGATAGCGCGCGGTTTCGTTCAGCAGACAACCGTCACGATCGAGGTTGCGAATCGTTTCCAAACGGCCCAGATATTCGCCCGCGTAAGGCTCGTCCTGATAATCGGCGAGACGCTGCACGCCGGCCAAAAGAATCGCACGGCTCGCGGGTGGAAATTCCTTGGCGACCCTCGACGCGAGCCCATCGAGACGTGGACCCAACTTCGCCGGTTCCACAATCGCCGTTGGCGCGGGAGGCTCGGTCGCCGTTTGGAACCCGGCGGCGAACGCGCTCAAGCTCGATTCGACGCCTACGCCGCCTCTGCGGATCGCATCTTCGAATTGAGCGCGTGAGAACGGCAGCGCGCCGGTCGCGGCCAGCGCGCCGAACAGCACCGCGCTGATTACGCTGCCGGTCTCCGCGGCGATTTTCGCGAAATCGGAATGGACGAATCGCTTCGCCGCCGCGCCGGCCGCCAGCAATTTCGCCGCATCGACGCGTCCATCGGCGATCGCGGTTCGTTCCGTCATCGAGTACACGCGATGCGTCGAAGCGATCAGCGTCGTGCGATCCGGCGTCACCAGGCCCCGCTCGATGGCGCGGCCCGCTTCCATTAGCTCGGATGCGATCACGAGGTCGAGCTCGCCCGGCACGGGCAT
>DATHCE010000015.1:0-4169 GCA_035319685.1 Bryobacteraceae bacterium
CTGATCGCGCAGCTCCATTCCGACGCGCTCGCACAATCCCGGCAAATCGTCGAGGCTGCCGACCGGGTAATGCCGCCCGCCCGATTGCTCCGCCAGATCGGCCAGCAGCCGCGGACCGTTGCGCTCCTCCGGCGTGCGCCTGGGCCGGCCGTCGGGATCGAAAATCCCCAACGCGTAAACCTGCACGTCGGCTTCGCGCATCGCGGACCTGATTTCGCTTTCCGTATAACGGCTCCGATTGTCGCCGCCGTCGGATAAAATGAGCACCGCCTTGCGCGGGTTCTGCGCGTCCTTCATCTGATCGAGCGCCAGCCGGATCGCATCCAGCAGCGACGTGCGGCCCATCGTGCGCGCATGCGCGATGCGCTTCAAAATCTCGTTCGAATCGCGCGTGAACCCCGCGATCAGCTTGGGCCGCTCGTTGAACTCGATCAGGAAAAATTCGTCCTCGGGGTTGGCGGTCTTGAAAAACGCCGCCGCCGCTTCCCCGGATTTGCGGATCTTGTCGCGCATGCTGCCGCTGGTGTCGAGCAAAACGCCCACCGATACCGGCGCGTCCTCGTTCGAGAGATGCGTGATCTGCTGCTCCACTCCATCCTCGAACAAATGGAAATCTTGAGCCTTCAGATGGGTGACGGAAACCCCCAGCGCCGTCGTCACGTGCGCCGGAATCAGCACCAGCGGAACATCCACGCGAAGATCCGCCCGAGCCCGGGACTCTGCGCCCAACGTCTTGAATGGAGCCGGCTTTAAAATGGGACCTTCGCCCTGAAACGCCGCTGCCAACGGCGCGAAAACCAACAGGGATAACGCGGCGGATCGCCAGTTCGCCAACATCGCTTTTAGCTCCGAGGGTGCCCAGTATATCACCCAGCCGCGCGACCGGCACCTGCGATTTCCGTTACCAAAGTTCCAGGACTAGAGTTATATTTGCAGCCATGAAGACCCTCGCCGCCTTCGCTTTTTGCGCGTTCGCCGCCGTGGCGGCCGAGAACGTATCGACGTTCTCCATCGTCGCCTATGATCCCGTGGCCGGCGATTGGGGTGTGGCCGTCGCCTCGCGCTATTTTTCGGTCGGTTCCGTGGTCCCGTGGGCGGAAGCGAACGTCGGCGCCATCGCCACCCAGGCCAATGTCAACGTCGGCTACGGACCGCGCGGCCTCGAACTGCTGCGGCAGGGATTTTCCGCGCGCCAGGTGCTCGATAAGCTGCTCGCCGAAGACACGTTTGAAGGCAAGGATGGACGCCAGGTCGCGATTGTCGATTCCCATGGCAACCTCGCCGCGTTCACCGGACCCAACGCGCCGCACTGGGCGGGCGACCGCCAGGGAAAAGACCGGCACGGAAATCCGTGGTCCGCGCAGGGCAACATTCTGGTGGGCCCGCAGGTTCCCGACGCGATGGGCAAGGCCTTCGAGGCCACCAACGGCGAGCTCGCCGAAAAACTTTGGGCCGCGCTCAAAGCCGGCGACGACGCGGGCGGCGACGCGCGCGGAAAACAATCCGCATCCATGCTGGTGGTTCGCAAACGCGGCGGGCGCAACATCAATAACGATCGCTACATTTACATCAACGTCGACGACGCGCCCGATCCGTTCCCGGAGCTGCGCCGCCTGCTCGACATCAATCTGGGCCTGCTCTATCAGGAAAAAATCGGAAAAACTCTGGGCGCGAACGATACCCCGGCCGCGCGCGAAGCGGCCGCGAAGGTGGTGCATTACATGCCCCGCAACCCGCAGGGCCACCTGACGCTCGGTCTGCTCGATTACCTGAACGGCGATAAAAAATCCGCGGCCGATGAGCTGATCGCGTCGCGCCATCTCGATCCGGAAAATTTCAAGCAGCGCCTCGATCAGGCCCTCGCGCGTCCCCTGTATCGCGCCATCGCGGACGACCAGGAATTCCTGAAATCGGTGGAATACTGACGGCCAAGAATTCCTGAAATCGGTGGAATAACTAATTGACCGTGTAGCGAGCCTTCAACGCGAACGGCGCGATCTCGATTTCGAACCCTTCACCGTTCTCCCGGACCATCTGATAGGTGCCGTGCATCATCCCCACCGGCGTTTCGAGCGGACACCACGACGAATATTTGAACGATTCGCCCGGCTCCAGAACCGGCTGTTGGCCCACCACTCCCAGTCCCTTCACTTCGCGGGTATGATCGGCGGCGTCGGTGATGATCCAATGCCGGCTGATCAACTGGACCGTCTCCGGGCTCTGATTGGTGATGCGCACGGTGTACTGAAACACCCATTCGCCGTTTTGCGGACGCGAATTTTCGGGCGAATGTTGCGCCAGCACCTCAACCCGGATCCCGTGCGTCGTGGCGTCGGACAAGGTGGCAAGATCGGAACGCAGCTCAGCCATGATGTGATCTCATGTGATGTGCTCTCATGTGATGTGCTCTCAGGTGACGGTTTTTCATTCTAGCAGGAACCCTTTAGCCGACATCGCCCAACAGCGCTTTCAACTTCGCGTGTCCCGACCGGCTCACCGGCAGCTGCGCGCCGTCCTGCAGCACCGCCACGCGGCTGTCCTTGGTGTACGGCTCGATGCGCGCGATCCGCTCCAGGTTCACGATGTAGGACCGATGGATGCGCACGAAACGCTTCGGGTCGAGCTGCGCTTCGATGCTCGAAATGGTCTGCTGCTTCAGATAATTTTTTTTCTCGCTGCGCAGCGCGATGTAATCGTCCTGCGCCTCCACGTAATCCAGCTTCTCGATCGGAATAATGTGCACCTTGGTGCCGTCTTTGACCACGATCCGCTCCAGCTTCTGCTCCGGCGGACGCGCCGCCGCCGACAGGTCGGACGCGGAAATTTTGTTGGCCGCCGGCGCCGGATTTCGCAGACGCTGCCGCACCCGATCGATGGCCTTGCGGAACCGGTCCGCGCTGAACGGCTTCAATAAATAGTCCACCGCGTTGGCGTCGAACGCGCGCATCGCATATTGATCGTACGCGGTCACGAAAATCACCGCGATGCCCGGATCGATCAGCTCCAGCACCTCGAATCCGTCGAGCTTCGGCATCTGCACGTCCAGAAACACGAGGTCGGGTTTCTGTTCCGCGATCGCCTTCACCGCTTCGAATCCATTCGCGCATTCCGCGACCACTTCGATGCCCCCGGCTTCCCGCAGATATTCGCGCAGCAACCCGCGCGCCAGCTCCTCATCGTCGACGATCGCCGCGCGAATCGACCCCGGTCGCGCCGGCTCGGCCCTCCCGCGCTCCCGATTCCGTGAATCCAGTTCCCGCAGATCGATCGACACTTCGCGCGCCGATTGATATCGCCGCTCGCGATCCTTCTCCAGGCACTTGCGCGCCACCCGGTCGAATTCCTCCGGCAGTTCGTAATTGAGCCGCGCCATCGCCTCCGGCTGAGCCTGCAAAATACGCGCCAGCGTTTCCTGCGCGGTCGCGGCGGCGAACGGCAGCCGGCCTGTCGCCATGCGGTACAAAACCACGCCCAGGCTGAACAGGTCCGTGCGATGATCCACGTCGCGGCCCAGCGCCTGTTCCGGGCTCATGTAGGAAACCGTGCCCAGCACCACGCCGCCGCCGGTCATGCCCTGCGTCGCCGCCTGGCTCGACGACGTTTTCGCCGCGGCTTCCGGAAGAAACTTGGCGAGTCCGAAATCGAGCACCGTCACGTGCCCGCGCGCGCCGATCATCAAATTCGCGGGTTTGATGTCGCGATGCACGATGCCGCGCGTGTGCGCCGCTTCGAGCGCGTCGGCCACCTGCGCCCCGATCGATAATATTTCCGCGAGCGCCAGCGGATCGCCGTTCATTCCCGCCAGGCGCGCTTCCAGCGTTCCGCCTTCGATGTACTCCATCGCCAGAAAATGCCTGCCGCCGCTTTCGCCGATCTCGTAAATATGCGCGGCGTTCGGATGGCTCAACGCCGAAGCCGCCCGCGCCTCTTGCAGGAATCGCGCGAACAGCTCGGCGTTGTCCGCGACCTCGGGCAGCAGAACCTTCAAGGCTACCTTGCGCCGCAGCCTGGTATCCTCGGCCAGAAACACTTCGCCCATCCCGCCCGCGCCCAGACGCGACAGCACGTGATAATGGGCCACGTTCGCGCCCGGCTCGATCATTCGGCTCTCCTGCAGGGCACCACCATTTCCGCCCGAAAATGATTGGTATCGGAGCGCGCGCTCAACC
>DATHCE010000016.1:0-4153 GCA_035319685.1 Bryobacteraceae bacterium
CTGTTTTCGCCGGAAAGTCCGAGCGCGTCGGTCACCGCGGTCAAAGCGCCGCCGGGCATGGATTCGGGCCTGATCGTGAAGGAATTCCGGAATCGCTTCGGCTCCATCATCGCCAACGGCCAGGGCTCGATGAAAGGACAGATTTTCCGCATCGCGCATCTCGGTTATTTCGATTTTGCGGACCTGTTCGCGATGGTGGCTGAGCTCGAATTGATCCTGAAGGCCAACGGCGTGCCGGTGACGCTCGGCTCGGGTGTCGCGGCGGTCGAGCGGGCTTACGCGGAAATCGCGATTGCAAAAAAGGAAGCGGTCAACGTTTAGATCGGTTTCCATGAAAATTCTGGTTGCCGAACCGCTGGCTGAGGCGGGTCGCCCAACTATTTTCCCTGGATGAAGGAGATGCGCAGCAGGCTCAAGGAGCGCAATCCGCGGCCCAGTCCTCCCCGGCAGATCCGGCAGCGGCTCAACCCGAGGCTCCTGCCCCGATAGCCCCGCCGCCTCCTCCTGCCGACCAGCCGCCGCCGACCATCGACGTCGGCCAGACCATAGATCAGGTAGTGGCCGCCCTCGGACAGCCCCAGCGTATCGCCAAGGCTGGCGCTAAGCAAATTTACTTTTACAAAGATCTGAAGGTGACTTTCACCGACGGGAAAGTATCGGACGTCGAGTAACCGGTTGGGAGCCTGATCCGCAACGCAGCAGGGACGGCCGGGGGTCAATAGGGATGTCCAAGTCAACAAACCGGCTCTCGCAATGGATCGTGATAATCGCCTTCAAGAACAAAAAAGGTTTAAACTGTTTTGCAAGCTGAAGGAAAGGGGAAGCCTCCGTGCGGGGGTTTGTTGTTGGGGAAAGGGTTCCGCACGGAGGCTAGCTGCTTTGTCTAACTGGACGTACGCGGTCCATCTCCCGTTTGTTCCAAAATTCAGAATTTTGCGATCTTTTTTTCAATAGAACCGCGGTAACTACATGAAAATGTGACGGGGATATGCCGTATGTCCTATTTGAGACCGACCTGTTTGAGGAACTCCGTCGCGACCTCGCTCGGCTGGCGATGATCGACGTCCACTTCGGCATCCATTTTGCGCATCGCCGCGTTGGTGAATTTTCCGGATAGTTGATTGAGCGCGGGCACCAGGCGCGGCTCCTCGCCGATCATGTCCTCCCGTAGCATGATGCAGGCCTGATACGACCCGAACGCTTTCTTGTCGTCTTCGAGTACGGTGCGGCCGGGCGAGGCGAGCGGACCGTCCGTTGCATTCGCCGCAATCATCGTCACCTGGCCCTGATCGAGCGCTTTATAGAGCAGCCCCAGGTCCATGGCGCGCGGCGGCGCGCTCATGGGCAGATGATACATGCTGAGCGCGGGCAATCCGTCGGTGCGCTGCTCAAACTCGTAGCCGACGCCCAGTTTCCAGCCGGGCTTCACCCGCGCGGCCTCGCTGAGCGTGGTGAGATGATCGCGATTGGCCTCGTCCGAGCGCACCACCATCACGAATCGATTATCGATTCCGAGAGGCTTCAGCACCTCAATCTGCGCCTGCCGCAACAATTCCAGGCGCGAACGCTCATACACCTGCTCCGGATCGGGTGAGGGCGTCTCCTTCAGGATTTCCGCCTCGATGGTCCCGGTGTATTCGGGATACAGGCTCACTTCTCCGTCTTGGAGCGCCTGATACGACAGCAGCGTGCCGCCCAGGTTCAGCCTCCGCTCGATTTTTCTGTGCAGCCGGTTTTCGAGGTGCTGCGCGATGATTTCGCCGAGCACCACCTGCTCGGTAAAATTTTTCGAGCCGACCAGAATCGGCTTTTTCGCTTTGCCGCAGCCGGCCAGCATAACCGCAAGCAGAATCAGGCTGCAAATTTTCGTTCGATCCATCCCAATCCTCCGTCGGAAATAAGGGCCATCAGCGCCGCGGGCACAGCCCCGGCGAGGATCTGCACCGTATCCACCGAAGCCACTCCCCGAAAAATAAAAACGCCAAGCCCGCCGCCGCCGATCGCCGCCGCGATGGTCGCCGTGCCGATGGTCGCCACGGTCGCGACGCGGATGCCGGCGAAAATGGTGCGCGCCGCAAGCGGCATTTCCACCTGCCGCAGAATCTGTGACGCGGTCATGCCCATCGCGACCGCGGACTCGCGCACGGCCGCATCGACGCTCAGGATTCCCGTCAGCGTATTGCGGAGGATCGGCAATAGAGCATACAGTACCAGCGCGACGATCGCCGTGCGCGGGCCGATGCCTCCGATCAGCGGAATCGGAATCAGGAATCCGAACAGCGCCAGACTCGGGATGGTCTGCAAAATATTCGCGATTCCCAACACCGGCGCTCTCCATTCCGCGCGGCGGGTCAACAGGATTCCCGCCGGCACGCCGATCGCGATGGCGATGGCCGTCGCCGAGAACACCAGCACCAGATGTTCGCCGGTCAGCTCAAAAATGTCGGAAAGGAGCCCGGGACGCACGAACCTTCAATCATCGCGCAAACAGGCGAGGAATGCGCGCGCTTCCTCGGATCGGGCGCCGGGAAATTCATCGGCCGGAAGCAGTTCGGCCAGCCTCCCGTCATGCAACAGGCCGATCTCGTCGGCGAGCTCCATCGCTTCCCTCACGTCGTGCGTGACGAACAGCGTCGTTTTGCCGAGATCGCGGGCGAGCGCCGTAAATTCGCGGCGCACTTCGTGCCGCGTCACCGGATCGAGCGCCCCGAACGGCTCATCGAACAGGAGAATCGGCGGGTCTGCGGCGAGCGCGCGCGCCACGCCGACGCGTTGGCGCTGGCCTCCGGAAAGCTCGCGCGGATACCGATGGGCATATTCCGACGGCGCCAGGCCGACCCGCTCCAATAGCTCGTTCACCCGCGCGCTGATGCGATCGGGCGTCCATCCGTTCAGACGCGGAACCACCCCGACGTTGCGCGCGACGGTGAAATGCGGAAACAATCCGGTCTCCTGAATCACGTAGCCAATGCGGCGGCGCAGATCGATAGGATTCCAATCGGTGGTCGCGCGGCCTTCGACGAAAACCTGTCCCGAGGTGGGCATCAACAGCGCGTTCACCATCTTGAGCGCCGTGGTCTTGCCCGCGCCGCTGCGCCCCAAAAGCACCAGCGTGCGGCCTTCGGCGACTTCGAACTGCAGGCCTTTCAAAACGTCGCGATAGCAGACGTTCGAGAACCGGAGCATCCATTTACTGTAGCCGACTCTAGGTCGCGCGCCAGAAACTTTCCGCGAACGGCCACTCTTCGTCGATCCACTGCTCGTCCTCGCGGAATCCGGCTTCGCGCGCCATTTGCCCCAGGTCCCCGGCGCGAAATTTGTGCGACGATTCGGTCCAGATCGTCTCGCCCGCCTCCAGTTGCGCGCGAATTTCGCAGTCGCGGATCGTCACCGTCTGGCGCTGGCGCGATCGCAGATGCATTTCGATGCGTTGTCCCGCATCGTCCCAACGAGCTTCGTGAGCGAAGGCGCGCACATCGAAATCCCCTCCCAATTCGCGATTGATCCGGCCTAGAAGATTCAGATTGAACGCGGCCGTGACTCCGGTTGGGTCGTCATACGCCTCGATCATCGTTTCCACCGGTTTTACCAGATCGAATCCGATCAACAGCGCGTCTCCGCAGCGCAGTCTTTGCCTGACCTGCGCGAGAAAATCCGCCCGGCAGCGTCCCTCGAAGTTCCCGATGGTGCTGCCGAGAAACAGGAGCAGCACCGGCTCGCCATTCCGCTGAATCCGATCGAGCCCGTCGAGATACGATGCCTCGACCGGCATCACGCGCGCCAAGCCGCCCAGTTCCCGCCGGCACCGCGCGAGCGCGTGCGGGGACAAATCGATCGGATAATACGATTCCGGCGCCAGCGCATCCAGAATCGTGCGCGCCTTTTTTCCCGATCCGCTGCCGAATTCGGCGACGGTCGGAAATTCGCGCGGAAGATCGGCCGCATGGCGATCGAGAATCCGCTGATCGGCGCGCGTCAGTCCGTATTCGGCGAGCTGGGTGATGGCGTCGAACAAGGCGCTGCCCAAATCGTCATACAGATATTTCGACGGCAAATCCTTTTGGCCTTTGCTCAAGCCGGAGCGAACCTCGCAGGCGAATTCGTTCATACATCCTCGGTCAATCGGAAACCGGCGTAGACGTAAGGATAATCC
>DATHCE010000017.1:0-12171 GCA_035319685.1 Bryobacteraceae bacterium
GTCCTTCATGCGCTCCACCGCCGCCCGGCGGAAGGCATCGGTGTAGCGGCGGTATCGTTTCACTCGCTTTTTTCTCACTCGCAGTTCCTTTCCCTGCAAAGTGTGTGAATTTCGAGTGTCTCAATTTTGGGGGTCACTCCAAGAGTCTGTGTGAAAGCCCGGCCTTTCAACCCCGGCATGACTGCCGGGGCTTGCGGACGCGCTTCCCGTTCAATAAGCTCGGCAAGCCCCGCCAGTGAATGGCGGGGTTGAAGGGCGGCTTTTCACACCGACTCTTTACGATCCGGTCTCGATGACTCGCACAATGAAGTCCGATTCCGGACCCGGAGTTTCGCTGCTCGGTCCGAAGTTGAAGTTGTGGTTGTTCAGCAGCCGAAGGTGGAACGCGTGGAGACTCTTGCCCTGCGCGCTCAAGAATTTCCCCATCAGGCGATTCTTCTTGGCTTCCTTCACCGGCTCGGTGGGGAAGCTGTGGATGGTGTCGTCGGCTTTGAACGAGGCTTTTCCGCGGGAAACGGTCAGCCAGCCGGAACAGTAATTCTGAAATTCGCCGCTGCCGTGATCGTGATAGACGTAAAAACTCGCGACGCCGCCGCGGGCGAGCGAGGCCCGGTAGTGCTCGAACGCCTGATTGGGCGCATGCAGGAAATACATCTCGACCTTGGCGAGCGAGTTGTAGGCCTGAGGACGCGCCGGGTTGGCCGCGATCGCTTTTTTCAACACCGCGGCTGCGTCATCGTACTGGCTGTTGTTAATGTCGGTTTCCGCAGTAGCCAGCATCGCGTCATATCCGGGCGCGACAACCACGGGCGCGGGAGCCGGAGCGACGGGAGCCGCCACCACCGGAGCGGCCTCGGGAGCGGGAGCGACGGGAGTCGCCGCCACCACCGGAGCCGGAGCTTCGGCCGGCTGGGCATCCGGCTGGGGTGGGGGCTGCGCCGCCGGTTGATCCTGAGCTTGCGGTTGATCCGCCCCCTGGGCGGGCTGCTGACCCTGCGCCTGCTGCTGCTCCAACTGGCGCTGGCGATCCTCATCGCTCTGCGGCGGAGGCCCGCCCTGAGCGCCGGAGGCGCCCTGCGCCTGCTGCTGCACCGGCGTCCCGGTGATCTTGTGGAACAACTCGGAGCCATAATGGACCGCAATCGTCGCCGCGCCCGCCAGTGCGACCAGGCATACTAGCGCGACAGGGATCAGCCACTTCGGAAATCCCTTCGAAGCTTGCGCCGGCGGTTGAGGCACGCCGGTCGGCGGCATCTGCGCAGAGGGACCGCGCGGCGGACCGGGAGGAGGCATCGGCGGCGCCGTATGCTGCGGCGGAGGAGGCGTGAAACTCTGCTGCGGCGGAGCAGGCGGCGCGAAATGTTGTGGCGGCGCCGGCGGCGTGTACACCGGCGGCGGAGGCGCGGCGCTCGCCTGCTGCGGCGGGAAATTCTGTGGAGCCGGCGCGAATGGCTGCGGAGGCGGCGGAGCGGCTGCCGCCACACGCGGAGCAGCCGCCACCACGGGTGGCGCCGGCGCGGCGACCGGCTGGCCGGTCACGGCAGCCTTGAAATCCTCCATCGACTGGAAGCGATCGCTCGCGCGCACCGCCAGCGCCCGCATCAACGCGCGTTCCGCGTTCGCCGGAATCATCACTCCCAGCCGCGACGGCGTCTCCAGCTTGTCTTCCCCTTGATGCCGGTCGAGAGCAGCCGGAGGAACGATCCCGGTGATCCCGTGATACAGAGTGGCCGCGGTGCTGTACACATCGGTCCACGGTCCTTGAATCCCGTTCGAGCGATACTGCTCCTCGGGCGCGTAGCCCTCCTTCAGAATCACCGAAAGGTTGCGGCTCTTCTGGCTGAGGGCGTTGCGCGCGGCGCCGAAATCGATGAGCTTGACCTTGCCGGTCTTGGAAAGATGAATGTTGTCGGGGCTGATGTCGCGATGCAGAATGCCTTCGGCGTGCAGCACGCTCAGCGCGTCCATGACCGGCAGCATCACGCGCATCGCGGTCTCGAGCGTCACCTTTCCGCCACGCCGGCGAAGGAATTCCTCGAACGTCATGCCGTCGAGATACTCCATCACCATATAGGCGGTGCCGTTGTCGCGGAAAATCGTATCGACCGCAACGATGTTGGGCGAATTGCTGAACTTCTTCAATACGCGCGCCTCATCGAGGAACCGGTCGAGTCCCCACTCGTACTCTTCCTTGGTTTTTTCGGAGAACGGCGACACCGTCGTCGTCCCCGCACTGCGCCCGGCGACTCCGCTGGGCATATATTCCTTGATCGCCAGCCGGGACTGAAGAGCCAGATCGTAGGCCAGATAGGTGATTCCGAATCCGCCGTGGCCGAGCGCGCGGCCGATCAGGTATTGCTGCCTCAGAATCGTACGAGGCCGGAGTTGCAAAGTATTGGTATAAGGAATGTCGAAGGGCGCTCCACACTGAGGGCAGATCGGACTGCCCGAATCATCTTCCATGCAGCTTACGCAGAGGGTATCGGGATTCATTTAAGTGTTCTCCTGCTTCTCTTGATTGTGTCTGAAATTCGAATGGCCGGCTGGTGCGCGCTCGCCAGGTGCGAGACTTGATGCGCCTCAGCCGGCCGGTTTCCACTATTTGCCTTTCCTGGCCGGAGCCGCGGGACGTGGAGCCGAAGGAGCTCGGCCGCCGCCCGGTGCACCGCCTGGACGCCCGCCGCCCGGCGTTCCGCCTGGACGACCGCCCATTCCACCACCCGGCGTTCCACCTGGACGACCGCCACCCGGCGCCGCGCCCCGAGCACCACCCGGCGCTGCGCCACGAGCGCCACCCGGCGCTGCGCCACGAGCACCACCCGGCGCTGCGCCACGAGCACCACCCGGCGCTGCGCCACGAGCGCTAGATCCTCCACGGCTCGGCGCTCCGCCACGGGCACTAGATCCTCCACGGCTCGGCGCTCCCCCGCGAGCACGAGATCCTCCACGGCTCGGCGCTCCACCGCGAGCCGCTCCGCCACGGGCTGCACCACCGCGATTCTCACCACCGCGAGCCGCTCCGCCACGGGCCGCGCCACCGCGATTCTCACCGCCGCGAGCTGCTCCGCCACGATTCTCAGCACCGCGAGCCGCTCTACCGCGATTCTCACCACCGCGAGCCGCTCCGCCGCGATTCTCGGCACGAGCCGCGCCGCCTCGGCCAGGAGCCGCACGATGCGTCACCGCACGACGGTTCGCAACATTGCGCGGCGGAACTCCGCGAGCCGCTCCGGCCCTGCCCATCCGCGCTTCCCGGCTCGGCCCGACTCCGGGACGTCCGCCCATCCGGCCACGACCCATCGCGCCGCGCGGAACGTGCGTATAGTCGCGCCCGACATGCCCGCCGCGAGCGAAATCACCGTGCTTCATCGCCGTCATCGCGCGGTCGCCATGCGCATAATGCGCACTCCCCGGATCGATGCCGTGATACGCGCCCGAACCGCCATACGCGGTGAATCCGCCGCCAACCGAAATACCCAGGTTGAAGGACGCCATGTAATCCGCGCTCACGGCGAACGGAGGCAGATAGACTTCGCCGAAGCCCAGCGGGACCCACGCCACCACCGGATCGGCGACCACCGCGCCCACCGGGAAATCGTCGAACGCCACCAGCGCCGGAGCATACACCGGACGAATCACGATCGCCCCCGGCACCCAGCCCCACGCGTCATTCACGATAATCCACCGGCCGTAATGGAACGGAGCATAACCCCACGGAGCATCGTCAACCCAGCTCCAGCCCCACGGATCCACCCAGCCCCAATGCCCATATCGATAGGGAGCCCAATCCGCCGGCATGTTTGCCGGGAACCAGACCGCGCCGTAAGGAGCAATCACCTGCCACGTGCCGTACTGATCCAGATCGGCGTATCCGGGAATGTCGCGCGACACGTAGCGCGCCGACACCGCGGCATCTTCGCGGTTGTCCCGATCCATGCACCAGGCATCGAACTGGTCGGTCGGAGGCGCCGGGTGCGAGTCGAGAGCCGGATTATCGGTCCCGCTGGCCACTACCTGCGTTCCCAGCGGAACCCGGGTCGCTTTGTCGCCGATGTTGATCAGGCCATCTCCGGCGCGCACCGTCACGATGCTCTGGTCGCCCTTCTCGCTCACGTCGATTCGATAACTTCCGGCGCGCAGCAGGGTGAACGAGAGCTGCGGAGTATCGACCTCGAAGCCTTCCTCCGGCGCCAACGTGTGCAGCCGGACGTTGAGCGTGCCCGTGGTGATCTGTATCTGGGTCACCGGGCCGGTCAGATTGAGGAACGTGAAATTGGTGCGTCCGCCGATCCGCATCTCCGCGTTATCGGTTTCCATTTCGGCGCGTCCATCCGCTTCGGTCCAAAGATGGTCGCCAATGGTTACGGGGTGGTTCAGTTCGGCCGGGGCCCAATCTTCGATGCCGGCCGGTTGAAAGGAAACGGTGCCGTCCATAAAGCCAAGCCGCGCGACCCTGGCTGGAGGGTCCTCGTCCTGGGACATCGCCGGCATCGCGGCGATTGCACCGAGAATCAGCAGAATCGATAGTCTTTTGCGCATGGCGCTATCTCCGTTGTTGGAATACTCTATCACTACTGTCGTGAAACGGCGCAACGCGGACCCGCGGATTAGCCAGCGTATCAGGAAATTCTTCCGGTTGTCGCGAGGACGCGCCGTTGTCGTGATGACGGACCGGAACCGGTGCGAAGTTCTAGTGCTTTTCCGGGCGTTGGTACCAGCCCCGTTGTAGACCCGCCGTTACCGCTTCTCTATTCGTTTCGACGGATGCGGCTGGCATTCTCTGAAGCATGAAAAGCATTCACCGATGCGCAGTCTTAGGCCTGCTGTGGCTGGCCTTCAGCGTCGTTGCATCCGCTACAACTTCGTTCACCATTGAGAGCTACAATTTCTCCACTGCGGGGGATGGCGGCGGATTTCTGGCGTATCTAAACGGCGATTCGGCAGATTCCTTCGAGGTCTTTTGCGCCGACTACCTAAACACGGTCTCGCCTCCGGAGACCTTCGATGTGAACATCGACATCGTGGGCATCACCGTCGCAGATACCCGCTACGGCACGACATCGCCTTCCGGCTTCTCCGACCCGATCACGGTCAACGGCAGTTTGGCGACTGCCGAGGAGCGATACGTGATGGCCGGCTGGCTGACCACGCAGTACAACCTGAGCGGCGACAACTCCAATATGAACATGGGCATCCAGGACGCCATCTGGACCCTGCTCAACACCGGCAATTACACGCAGTTCTCCAATAGTTATGAGAGCGCGGAGCTGGCGGCTGCGATTGCCTGGGCCAACGCCGCCATCGCCGACGGAACCTTCAACTCGTTCGCGGACGAGGTCGAAGTGTTCAGCTCCACCGATATTTCCGGCGCGTCGACGCCCGGCCGCTACACGACCGGCGCGCAGGAAATGATCGCGGTGATACCGGAACCGATGACCCTGGCTCTGGCCGGCATCGGGCTCCTGAGTATAGGGCTGTTCCGCCGCCGCAAGAAGATTTGAAGCGGAGCATTTTGACGCCTTTGCTAACATGAAGGCGTGCGCAACGTGATGATCATCGGCTCGGGCTGCGCCGGCAACACTGCGGCGATCTACGCGGCCCGGGCCAATTTAAAACCGCTGGTGGTGATCGGGCATGAGCCCGGCGGCCAGCTCTCCATTACATCCCTGGTCGAGAATTTCCCCGGCTTTCCCAAAGGCATCGACGGTCCTGAACTGGTCGAGAATATGAAGACCCAGGCCGAGGCCTTCGGGGCTGAGTACGTGTACGGCTCGGTCGAGGAAGCCGATTTATCGAAGCGTCCTTTTCGCGTCAACATAGACAGCGTCTGGCATGAAACCCGTACTCTGATCATCGCCTCCGGCGCTTCGGCGCGATGGTTGGGATTGCCCAACGAGCAGAAGCTGATCGGCCACGGCGTCAGCTCCTGCGCCACTTGCGACGGAGCGTTCTATAAGAATCAGAAGGTGGTGGTGGGCGGAGGAGATTCGGCGATGGAAGAAGCCATTTTCCTGACGCGATTCGCCTCCCAGGTGACGCTGGTGCATCGCCGCGAGCATTTTCGCGCATCGAAAATCATGCTGGATCGCGCGCGCCATAATCCCAAGATCCGGTTCCTGAACAACACCGTGGTCGAAGATGTGTTCGATGTCGCGTCCAAATGCGTCAAGAGCGTGCGCCTGAAGAATGTCGAGACCGGCCAGACCTGGGATGAAGACGTCGACGGATTTTTCGTCGCCATCGGCCATATTCCCAACACCAAGCCCTTTAAAGGCCAGATCGATCTGGATCAGGAAGGCTACATCGTCTCGCATGGCGGCGCGCGCACCAACATCCCGGGCGTATTCCACGCCGGCGACGTGCAGGATCGCACCTACCGGCAAGCGATCACCGCGGCGGGAGCCGGCTGCATGGCGGCCATTGAAGCCGAACGGCTGTTAGAATCCGAAGGCCATTAGGCGCCGGTTCGGAACGAAATTCGTTTGGCGGTGGCTAGGACGCTCGTAGCAGCGATTTCCGAAATTCCCGCACCCTTGGTATGGCGAAGCCCTCCCGGGCTCGTCGATTTTGCCGACTTTAAGTCCCAAAAACCTGATTCTGGAAGGCTTGGCAGAAAAACGGGCCGTTGAATCAGTTGGTCATGCGCGGGCGCTCGAACTTCTGCGCGGTGTATTTCTGCGCCTCTTCGAGCGCGCCTTGGGTGTTGTCTTTGGTCCGCAGCGCCTGGCGATATTCGTTCAGCGCCCGATCGCGCTGATCGCTGATATCGAAAATTTTTCCCAGGTAGATGTGGGCCCACACTTCGGTCCACTTGGGATCGAGATCTCCATTCAGCGCTTCTCGAAACTCGTTCGCGGCCGGCTGACAGTTTTGCTGTAAGAAGAACAACTCGCCGACGCGATAATGCGCGAGCGAGCTGTTTTTGGTGACGTCCAACGCCTTCTGGTATTCCTTGAGCGCTTCCGAATAATCCCCGATCGCGGTGAACTGTTCGCCGCGCCGGATCGCCACGGCCACGCGCACGTGATCGTCGAAGTGCAGCACCTCGTCTTTCGGATCGAGGATCACGTTTTTCGGTTTGCCGAAGGTCTCAATCGCGAACTCGGAAGAGGTGCCCACCACCTCCACTTTCTTCTCTTCCGGATTGCCCTCGGTTTCGATGCGCATCGTGATCGGCATCCGGAACGTGTCCATATCCTGGGTGATTTTGCCCATCACGCGGAACCCCGGCGATTTCTGGGTCCGGAAAACGGTGTATTCCTTTTTGAATTCCGGCGCGCCGCTCGATTCGATCCATTCGACGAAGAACCAGTTGAGGCCCTGGCCGTAAGCGTCCTCGGTGATTTTTTCAAAATCGTCGGTGTTCAGGTTGCCCCACGGATATTTTTCGGGAATCGCCTTCAGCACCCGGAAAAAATTGTCGTCGCCGATCACTCCGCGCAGCATGTTGAGGACGGCCGCACCTTTGCCCGCCGTCGCGGCCCAATATTCGGGGGAATAATCCTCAAGACGCGCCGACTGAATCAGCGGCGGCTGATCGACCGTCAGCGCCTGGACGTAGGTGTCGCGCAGCTCGTTTTCAAACGCCGATGCGCCCTTGGCATGTTGTTCGTACAGAATCTCCGAGTACCGCGCCACGCCGTTTTCGATCCACATGTGGTTGCGCGTGGTCGGCGAAACGAATCCGCCCCACCACTGCCGCGCCACCTGGTTCGCCACCAGGTCCAGGTTCACCTGCTTGCCCAGCGCCGCAGGCGAAAAAAACAGCAGCCCCGGCGCCGAATAACCGTTCGGCGTGCCGTCTTCGGTTTCGACTACCGTCAGGTTCCGCTTCGGCGGAAGGCCATACAGATCGGTGAAGAACGTCATCGCGCGCCCGATTTCATCTCCATACGGCGCGGCCATGTCGGCGGACTGGCGCATGTAAAACGACGTCGTGATGCCGCCCGAATTGATCTGCACGGGTTCACCCTTCACCACGGCCAGGCTGCCCGGAAACGATTTCTGATCGAACTTGAAGCGATACGTCGTCATGCCGGCCGGCGCCGTTTCGGTGCCCGGAACATCGCTCGAGACGACTTTGAATCCCGCCGGCACCGTGATCTTCATGTCGGAACTGAAGCGATCGGTGGTGTAATCGTTCACCGGAAACCAACGCGCCGGATACATGAGATATGCAAAATCGGGATGGATGGCCGCGAACTTGATTCCGAACACCGGCGATTCTTCGTTGCCGGTCAGCTTCCCGTCGTAGATGAAGGTGAGCGCGGCCGGCTTGCCCTTTTCGAGGGTCTGCGGCAGGTTCACATGAACGGTCATGTCCTGCTGTACGCGCGACGAGGAAACCTCGCGGCCGGTGTCGTCGACGACCTTCGAAACGCTCAGTGCATTATTCAATTCGAAAGAGAGCGTGGAGGCGTTGTCGAGCGGCGTGAAACGCACCATCGCCGTGGCCACCAGCGTCTGCGCCGCCGGATCGATTTTCGCATCGATCAGGTAGCTCTGAACATCGATGCGCTCCCTCCCGGAACGGTCCTGAGCAAACGCGGTCGCGGCGGTTAACATCGCCGCCAACCAGATTCCGTTACGCCGTGTCTGCCTGTTCACCATAACCACCCCGCGCGGTATTGGCGCGTGCCTGTATATACGTCTTTTCGATCCACTCTGCCGCCGTTTCCATCGGATCGCGCTCGCTCGAAAGTTTCCTTCCGACCTCGGCCAGATCGCTCCGCATCCGTTCTCGCGCCCCGTCGTCTTCAAGCAACCGGAGGGCCTCCGCCGCGATCGTCTCGCCGGTCATCGCGCCCTGCATCAATTCCGGAACGATGCGCCGCCCGGCCACCAGATTAACCATCGACAAAAACGGCGCCCGGACCAGCCGCCGGCCCAACATCCAAGTTAGCGCGTTTACCCTGTAAAAGGTCACCATCGGCACACCCAGCAACGCCGCTTCGATCGTGACGGTACCGCTGGCCGCCACGGCAAGCTCCGCGTGAGCAAGGGCATCCCAGGTTGATCCTTCTATTACTTGGATGGACGACGCGCGGATGCGTTCCGAAAAATTCGCCTGTTCCGCGCCAAATCCGCCGGGCAGGGCGAGCACGAAACTCGCCTTGCGCCGTTCACCGATTCGTCCCGCCGCATCTATCAGATACGGGACGTGGCGCGCGACCTCGCCGGGACGGCTTCCGGGCAAAAGCGTGATGAGGGGCCGATCGTAAGGAAGCTTAAATTTTTCGCAAAATTCCTGCCGCGAAAGCGATGGCCGCACGATCCGGGCGAGCGGATGACCGATATAGGTGGTCGCAATGCCGTGTTTTTCGAAAAATTCTTTCTCAAACGGGAAAATGCACAGCAGGCGGTCGATCGTCGCGCGCATCGTGCGGACGCGCTGCTGGCGCCACGCCCAAGCCTGCGGGGCGATCAGATACACGACCGGCACGCCATGCCGCCGGAGCGCTTTTGCAACCCGGAGATGGAAGCCCGACGAATCGGTCAGCACCGCAAGGTCCGGTTTTTCGACGCCAATCGCGCGGGAAAGTTTCCGAAACTCGCTCCAGATGCGAGGAATATGCGCGACCACTTCGACCAGCCCGACCACCGAAATCGAGCGGGCGTCAATAATCGGCCGGACGCCGGCGGCTTGCATTCGGGGCCCGGCGCATCCGAAAAATTCGGCATCCGAGCCTCGCGCGCGCAAAGCCTCCACCACGCACGAAGCATACAAATCACCCGAGGCCTCACCGGCAGAAATCAAAACACGCACTTAAACTCCAGTCTACGCGAAGACGTCCCTGCCTTCGCAGATGCTCCGGAGTCCCGCGAACCGTTCGGGGCTGCACACGCCATTCGGGAGCGGCGCGCTTTGGTACGATGGCGGAGCGAAGAAGAAATGAAACCGGATTGGCTCGAAAAACTTTTTCCGTACCCGCAGCATTCGCGGACGGTCAACGGGCGCCGCATGTCGTATATCGATGAAGGCGATCGCGCCGCGAGACCGGTGCTGCTGCTTTCCGGGAACCCGAGCTGGGGATTTTTGTATCGCGATTTTATCGCTCCGCTAACGCAGGCCGGTTACCGGGCGATCGCGCCGGATTGGATCGGGTCGGGATATTCGGATCATCCTCGCGTGGATGCGTCGCTCACTCTGGCGCACCATATCGCGGATCTGGTGAGCCTGATCGATCAGCTCGATCTGCGCGGATTTGTGGTGGTCGGACAGGATTGGGGAGGGCCGCAGGGTATCGGCGCGGCGCTCGAGCGCATCGAGAAGCTGGACGCGATGGTGCTCATGAACACGTGGGCGTTTACCGGCTTGTTGAGCAAATTTCACCAGTCGCCGAAGCCGTGGACCACGTGGCATGCGCCGGTGATCGGGCAATATTTCATGAAGCGGCACAAGGTTCTTTCGCATCACGGGCCGTCGGCGATCAGCGCGCGCGGGATCACCGAAGAGGAATCTCGTGCGTATCACCACGTGTTCGACGAGCCGGATTCGGATCACGTAGTGCTGACCTGGCCGCGCACGATTCCGATGCGCGAAAGCGATCGCGGCTGGCAGGACATGAAGACGATCGAACGCCGATTGACGGAGTTGGCTGCGACGCCGGTGCTGTTGCTGTGGGCGCCTGCCGACGAAGTATTTCCGATCGAGCACGCGCATCGTTTCAAGGAACTGCTGCCGCACGCCGAAGGACCGGTAACGTTCGACCGCGCGCGGCATTTCTTACAGGATGATCGGGGCGCGGATCTGGCCGCGGCGATCGTGGAATTTCTGAGCCGCACATGAATTTCATCGAGCCGTCTTCGGAGGAACTGGCGCGGTTGCGCCCCGATCCGCTGCTGTGGGAGCAGGAACTGGATGTCCGCCCGGAGTTCGCCGACGCGGTGGAGCGTGCGGCCGGCAAGCGCGCCGGACGAGTGTATTGGCGCAGCTCGCACGACCATCTTTATACGATGGAACTGGCCGATCTGGGACGCGGGCGCCCGTCGATGGCGATGATTCTCGGGTTCTGGGATCGATGGGAGCCGCGGCCGCCGGAACACGAAATCGATGCCGATATCTTTGAATTTTGTCTGTGGCTGGCGCGAATTGGCGGATTGAATCCGGCGGATGTGGAGAAGGTCGCGCAGTATGCGGGAATCAAGCGGGGATGGCCGGAAGGCTCGGTTCTGAGAACTCCCGAAGAACGTTTCCAACATTTGCCCGATTTTCCGTATGCGCCGCGATACGTGGAGGTCGAAGGGTTGCGGATGGCGTACGTCGAATCGGGCGCGGGCGATCCGATCCTGATGCTGCACGGCGAGCCGACGTGGAGCTATCTGTATCGCCGCATGATTCCGGAGTTGTCGCGCCGCGGACGCGTCGTCGCGCCCGATTTGATCGGCTTCGGGCGATCGGACAAGCCGGTTGCGGCCAATGCGTACAGCTATAAATCGCACGTGCGATGGATTCGAAAATTCGTCGAGACGCAAAAGCTCGAACGGATCACGCTGGTGTGCCAGGATTGGGGCGGGTTGATCGGGTTGCGGGTGCTCTCGCAAATTCCTGAGAGATTTACGCGGCTCGTCCCGATGAATACGAGCCTTCCGACCGGCGAAGCACCGACCGGAGCGTTTCTGCGATGGCGGCGATTTTCGCAGCGCGTCGAGACACTGGACGTCGCCAAGCTGATGAACAATACCTTGAAGCGGAAGCTGGCGGGCGATGAGGCCGCTGCGTATCAGGCTCCGTTTCCAGCCAAGGAATTTCAAACCGGCGCGCTGGTGTTTCCGCGACTGGTGCCCATACGGCCGGAAGATCCGGGCGTGTACGAAAATCGCGTCGCGATCGAAAAATTGAGATCGCTGGACCTGCCGGTGCTGCTGCCCTGGGGCGCGGAGGACGCGATCACGGCTCCAGCCGAGGCGTTTCTACGCTCGCTTTTCAAAAACGCCGCACCGCCGCTGGCGATTGCGGCCGGCCATTTTATTCAGGAAGACGCCGGCGAGGAGGTCGCAAGCCACATCGCTCGCTGGATGGAGGAAACCAAGTGTTTGATCTGACAGGAAAGGTCGCGATCGTGACCGGATCGTCGAAGGGAATCGGCCGCGCGATCGCGGAAGCTCTGGCGCGCGCGGGGGCGAAAGTCGTCATATCGAGCCGGAAGCTGGAAGCGTGCGAGGAAGTGG
>DATHCE010000018.1:0-6766 GCA_035319685.1 Bryobacteraceae bacterium
CCGGCCAGCATGAAGGTGTTGGTCATGCGCGGCATCGGGATGTGCTGATAACTTTCGCGGCGCCCGTTGCCGGTGGAGGCGGCGTGCGTCAACCGGCTCGACAATTTGTCCTGCAAATAGCCGCGCAGGATTCCCTTTTCGATCAGCAGATTCTGCTGCGTCGGCACGCCTTCGTCGTCGACGTTGAGCGATCCGCGCCGGCTGCCGATGGTGCCGTCGTCGATCACCGTGCACAGAGGACTCGCGACTTGTTGACCGATGCGCCCGCTGAACGCCGAAACTCCTTTGCGATTGAAATCCGCTTCGAGGCCGTGGCCCACCGCTTCATGCAGCAGAATGCCGGGCCATCCCGGACCGAGCACGACGGTCATCTCGCCCGCCGGCGCCTCGATCGCGCCGAGCTGCACGATCGCTTGCCGCGCCGCTTCGTTCGCGAAATGCTCCGGCGTTTTTTCGTTCAGGAAAAAATCGAGCGTCACCCGCCCTCCGCCGCCCGAATATCCATGCTGGGGAGCGCCCGAGGCTTCCCGCGCCAGCACCATCACGCTCAGGCGCGCCATGGGCTGCCGATCGAAGCTCAAACGTCCTTCGCTGGTCGCGACCAATACGTGACGGAGCGAATCGGCGTAGCTCGCCTGCACCTGAAACACCCGGGAATCGTAAGCGCGCGCGGCTCTGTCGGCCCGCTGTATCAGATCGACGCGCTCGGCGAGCCCCATTTCACTGGGCGCGGTGATCATCGGATAAAGATTGTGGCGATGCGCTTCCTCGAATCCGGTCTTGACGATGCTCGCCGGTCCGCGCGCGATGCAGGCGGCCACGCGCGCCGCTTTCAGAATTTTTTTGGGGTCTAGATCGTCCGAGTACGCGTAGCCGGTGCGCTCGCCCGCCAGCACGCGCACCCCCACGCCCAGCGTCACGCCCGAGGTCGCGCTCTTGACGATGCTCTCGTCGATGCCGGCCGAAGTGGTCGCCAGGTATTCGAAGTACAGGTCGGCATACTCGCCGCCGGCCGCGAGCGCTTCGCTCAAATATTGTTCGAGGTTGCGCTCGGTGATCCCGAATCGAGCGGCAAAAAAAGATTGCGGATAGCCCACGTTTTCAGCGTATCACGCGTGGCAATTTCGACTCGCCGGTCAGATCGGCTCCGGCATTCGCAGTTGCGCTTTGCTCAGCGCGCGCTCCAGCATCTGGGCGGCTTCGGGTTCGGAAAGGCCGCGCGAGGTGGAAAATTCCGTGATCAGCATGTGCCGCGCGCGATCGAGCATCTTTTTTTCCCGAAAACTCAACGGCTTCTGCGCCTGAAGAATCAGCAGGCTCTTCATCACTTCCGCGACCGCCAAAAGGCTGCCGTTTCTCATCTTTTCGGTGTTTTCTTTGAAGCGATCCTTCCAGTCGGAGTGCCTGCGGCAGCGGCCTTCGGAAAGGAAACTGACCACGCGCGCCACTTCCCCGTTACGCGTCACGCGGCGCAGGCCCAGATCCCCCGCGTGCGAAAACGGAACCATCACGGTCAGGCTGCTATAAGTCAGACGGAGCAGGTAAAACCGCTCAAAATGACCCGCAAATGCGCGGCTGCTGATATTCTCAATTGTGGCTACGCCGTGGTTCGGATAGACGACCTTCTCACCAACCTGAAAAGTCATACGTGGGCTCTGGAGAGTCGCGCTGCTTGCTATGCCAACCGGCTTAATCCCGGAAGACGGCGAAACAGCATCTTAATCTGAACTTAATCATGTGTCAACAGGAAAGTGAGACCTCCATTTCCAGGATGCAAATGATTGATTCACAGTAATTTGTGTAACGATTTGTCAGCTTCTCGCGGCCGTTCCCGGATGTCGTGGAACGGCGGATCGCGTTAGGATGAAAAGATAAGTCAATGGAAACGGCCAAACTGGATTTGAAGAAGACGGTGCATTTGCCCCGCACCGATTTTCCGATGAAGGCGAACCTCGCGCAACTGGAGCCGAAGCTGCTCGAGCAATGGAAGGAAACGGCGATTTACGAACGGATTCGCGAATCGCGCCAGGGCCGGTCCATGTATGTATTGCACGACGGTCCTCCGTATGCCAATGGCACCATTCACCTGGGCACCGCGTTCAACAAAGTTCTGAAGGATTTTATCGTCAAATCGAAGACCATGGAGGGTTTCGACTCGCCTTACGTGCCCGGCTGGGATTGTCACGGCCTGCCGATCGAGAATCGCGTCGACAATCAACTGGGTCCCAGGAAAGCCTCGATGACCACGGCGCAGGTCCGCGAGGCCTGCCGCGCTTATGCCGAAAAGTACATCGATTTACAGCGTAAGGACTTCATCCGGCTGGGCATCTTCGGGCGCTGGCAGAATCCCTACCTGACCATGAGCGCGCATTACGAATCGGTGATCGCCGGGACGTTTGTCGAATTCTTGAGCCGCGGTTACGTTTATAAAGGACTGAAACCCGTAAACTGGTGCATCCACGACCGTACCGCGCTCGCCGAGGCGGAAGTCGAGTATGAAAATCACACCAGCCCGTCGATCTGGGTTCGATTCGCGCTCAATTCCGATCCGTCGGAAATCGATCCGGCGTTGGCCGGCAAACGCGTTTTTGGCCTGATCTGGACCACCACGCCATGGACGATTCCGGCCAATATGGCGATCGCTTACCATCCTAAATTCAACTATGTAGCGGCACAAATTCATGAAGATGTTTATATCGTCGCCAAGCTCTTGTTGGATGCCACGGCGGAAGCCTGCGGATGGTCATCGCCGGAGGTTCTGACGGAATTTTCAGGCGATCGAATGAACGGGACCGCGTTCCAACATCCGTTCATCGAACGGACTTCGGTGGGCATTCTCGGCGAACATGTGACGCTCGAACAAGGAACGGGCGCGGTTCACACGGCGCCGGGGCATGGGCAGGAAGATTATGAAATGGGGCGCCAGCACGGCATTCCGATCTATTGCCCCGTCGATGGCGCCGGCAAGTTTTATCATGCCGAAGGCGCGCCGGGACGGATTCCCGAGGAATTGATCGGCAAGACGGTCTGGCAGGCGAATCCGGTAGTAAACGATCTGCTTTCGCATCACGGCGCGCTCGTCGCGTCGCACAAAATCGAGCACAGTTATCCGCATTGCTGGCGCTGCCACCATCCCACGATTTTCCGGGCGACCGAACAGTGGTTCATCGGCATGGAGCGCAACGATCTGCGCGCGCGGACTCTCGAAGCGATCAAGAACGTGCGCTGGACGCCGCCCTCGGGCGAGCTGCGCATGTCCAACATGATCGCGACGCGGCCCGACTGGTGCATCTCGCGCCAGCGCATCTGGGGCACGCCGATCACCGTGTTCTATTGCGACTCGTGCCAGGAGCCGTTCACCGATCGCCAGGTGCTCGATCACGTGGTTTCTCTGTTTCGCGAACATACCGCCGACGTGTGGTGGGACAAGAGTGCGGCGGAGCTGATGGGTCCGGATGCGGCGTGCGCGAAATGCGGCGCGCGGTCGTTCCGCAAGGAGACCGACATCCTGGATGTCTGGCTCGAGTCGGGTTGCAGCCATCTGGAAACCTTGACGCCCGAAAATGGTTTGCCGTGGCCTGCGGATATGTATCTCGAAGGCGGCGATCAGTATCGCGGATGGTTCCACAGCTCGCTGCTGATCGGAGTCGGCCTGCGGGGAGCAGCGCCGTATCGCGCCTGCGCGACGCACGGATGGACGCTCGACGAATACGGCCACGCGATGCACAAATCCAAAGGCAACGCGATCGAGCCCGAGGATTTTACCAAACAATACGGAGCCGAATTGTTGCGGCTGTGGACGGCGTCGGTCGATTTCACCGAAGACGTGCGATTGTCCAAGACCATCATCGACCGGCTGGTGGAGGCGTACCGGAAACTGCGCAACACGTTCCGCTACGCGCTCGGAAATCTCCACGATTTCGATCCGTCGCGGGACATGATCAAGCCGGCCGAGATGCCGGAGATCGACCGCTGGATTCTGGCGCGCGCCGAAGACGTGATCCGGCGCTCGCGCGTCCATTATGAGAATTTCGAATTTCACAAGGTGTATCGCGCGGTGTACGATTTCGCGACCTCCGATTTGAGCGCGGTGTATTTCGACGTGCTGAAGGACCGGCTGTACACCTCGGCGACGCGCAGCCACGCGCGCCGCAGCGGCCAGACCGCGCTGTATCGCATCCATTACGCGTTAACGCGGCTGGTGGCGCCGCTGCTGGCGTTCACGGCGGAAGAAGTTTGGGGATACACGCCGAAACCGGCGGGCGCACCGGGGAGCGTGCACATGGCGCTGTTTCCGGAGCCGGAAGAGGTCGCCTCCGCGCTCGATGCGGATACGCTGGGGCGTTGGGACCGGCTGATGGAAGTTCGCGAGGTGGTGCTCAAGGCGCTCGAAGAAGCGCGGCAGGTGAAATTTATCGGCGCGCCGCTCGAAGCTCGCCTGCGGCTCCAAGCCGGCCCCGATTTGTATCCGCTGCTCGAACAATACGCCGCCGATCTGCCGGCGCTGTTCATCGTTTCGCAGGTGATCGTCGAGCATGGCGATGCCCTGGCCGCGACGGTCGAGCGCGCCGACGGGCAGAAGTGCGAACGCTGCTGGAAATATTCGACGCTGGTCGGCTCCGACGAGGAATATCCTACGGTGTGCGACACCTGCGCGGCCGCGTTGCGGGAAATGCGCGAATGAGCGTCCGGGCGCGGTCGGCGGCGATCATTGCCGCCCTGGTGCTGGTCGATCGCGCGACCAAGTGGATCATCCGCACGCGCGTTTCCGGGTTCGACATCATCCCGGTGATTCCGGGATTTTTCAACATCGTCCACACCGAAAATCCGGGCGCGGCGTTCGGGTTTCTGTCCGATACGACGTTCCCGTGGCGGCGCCTGCTGCTGGTCGGGATCTCGGTGGCGGTGATGGCCATCATCGGATGGATGCTGTGGCGCGCGCCCGCATCGGACCCGCACATGAGCGCGCTGATGCGCACCGGCCTGGCGCTGGTGTTCGGCGGCGCGCTGGGCAACCTGTGGGATCGAGCGCTCGTAGGCACGGTCACCGATTTTCTGCAATTCTTCTTCGGCTCTTACGAATTCCCGTCGTTCAACGCAGCCGACAGCGCGATCACCATCGGCGCGGGGTTGCTGTTGCTCGATTTGTGGAGAACGAGGGGCAGGGAGATGACGGGCAAGCAGTCATCAGCCCGTCCGGAACCCACGCAAGGGCGAAAAGATGCTTGACTGATACGCGGTTCGGGTTCGGGTTCACAGTGGACTTCTTCTTGTGTGCGTGCGTCGCGCGCAATCGTCTTGTGGGGCACCGAAGGCAGGAACCCCATTTCGTCGTCGAACCGTTTGAACGCTTCCGGCCCTTTCGTGACAGTCTGGCAGGTTCGTTACGGGCTTCATCTATTGCCCCCATCATGCCACAAAGTCCTCCGCGTAGAAGCGCGGGAAAACCGGCACTTGCTCCGACGGCAGGTAGGCCCACTCCGCAAGAAACCTCAGGTTCTCTGGCCCCCCGCGGTCGCGCAGGAATTCCAGGCATTCGCGATTCCAGAGGTGAAAGGACATGCGGTCCTTTAGTCGTTTTACGGGCATCCTGGTTCGTCTGACTCCGAGATTGTCAGCGTACTTGAAGGCTTCCCGGGCTATAAGATCCGCCGCCTGCAACTCCAACATGGTCTTTTGTCCAGTTGTAAAACTCCGGAGGTATTGACCGTCTCGCCAGTCTTCGAGTGCTTGGAAATCTGCGAACGTTTGGGCCGCTCGCCCAGAGGTGGTTTTGCTCGCTTCGTGCCAGATCTGAAAGTTGATCATTTCAAACGGCGTGTGTTCCTGAAAGAGGTTCCCGAAATAGCCTAAGTTGACGAGTGTGTGCTTTAGCGCCAGGAGATAAGGGTCATATTCGTCAGCACCTGGAAATATCGCCCTATACTCACGAACTGGGACCACCGACCCAAAGCCGGTGAACCTGAGCTTAAGAATCAATTTAACTAGCGCGGCCATCAAGGCGTCGCAATCTTCTTTCTTCCAGCCCGAGAAAATTCCGCGCGGCGGGTTGCAGTCACAATCTGCCGCATGAAAGGGACCCCTGAGGTGATACGTTGCGGCGGCCCACGCATTCTGAAACTGTTTCCACTGATCGGGGCCTCCCACGAGGCCGCCAACGGCGCAGAATCGCTCCCGCTTCTCATCCGCGCTGTCGTCGAAGTAAGACTTGATCACTACCACAACGCCGTCTTCCCGGTCCCCGAAGCTCGCGCAGCGCGGATATACCCAGCGTTTCGACTGCATCAGCGATCACTGCGCGCCTCCGAGGCTACCATCGTCCGGCGTATTACGCAAGTGTATTGACGCCCACGCAAGGGACGCGGAGTTGAGGAGCCGGAATAATACCCGTCAATCGATGGTTTGGACGAGATCTGATTCCAGGATTCTCTGATCCGAGGTGAGCAGGCGCAGGCCATGAATGCGAGCCGTAGCCGCAATCACGCGGTCCGCGGGGTCGCGAAAAGCCCGCCCTATCTGAACCACTTCCTGAGCGATCTCCACGCTGAGGGGAAGTATCTGAATTGTCGGATTTGTCTCGAGATCGGGCTCGCGGCGGTGCGCCGCGCCTTCAAGAATCTGTGTGAAAACTCGCCTTTCAACCCCGCCATCGCTGGCGGGGCTTGCCGATGGTCCGGACCGGCGACATCGTTTACACTTCAGACCGGCGACATGGTTTACACCTAAAGACCCGAGGTCGGCCTCCAAACTGGGCGTATGCCCTGGG
>DATHCE010000019.1:0-2149 GCA_035319685.1 Bryobacteraceae bacterium
GGTATTTCGAAGAATATCTATCGCGCCGCTGGTCTGAAGGTTGCGTGCGCGGCCGGCGTCTGTTCCAGGAGATCAAAGCACGCGGCTACACCGGCAGTTTTTCAAATCTCGAGCGGTTGCTGGCGAAATGGCGCAATCCAAAACGCAAGGTGGCGCGGCCAGCCCCGCCTATTCTCGAGATGAAGACTGTCGATCCTGCAACCGGGCGGTTGATTTCGCCGATCGTCGCCGCGGCGCTTTGCGTCAAGCCACGCGGGTTGTTGACAGCCAATCAGGCGACGAGGGTTGACGCGCTAAAAAGCGAATGGCCGGAATTCGCCGCGATGCGTGGGCTCGCCATGCGCTTTCGCGGCCTTCTTCGAAGCAAGAATGTTGCGAAGCTCGGCGTGTGGGTGAAGGACGCGCATCAATCCGGCCTCTACGCAATGCAGCGGTTTGCCCGCACCTTGCGGAGAGATATCGACGCCGTGAGAAACGCGATCACGGAGAGCTGGAGCAACGGCCAAACGGAAGGACAGATTAACCGCCTAAAGACTCTTAAACGGACAATGTACGGTCGCGCTGGTCCGGAGCTTCTGCGAGCGAGGATGTTGCCGTTATAGCGTCGTCAGCCACAGAGAATGAGGCAGACCCCTCCAAAGCGAGACTCCAAAAATGTGACACCATGAGCGCGTCCGGACAGGGGGCCTCGCCGGCCCAACAGCCCGCCCAATAAATATTCGCGTAAAAAGCCGCGCCGGCGACGAGATCGCTCCACCAATCCGCGTCACGCCCGCTCCAAAGCCGCAAAACCCCGATCGCCGCCAAGGTCGCCCAGGCCGGCAACGCGATCCTCGAAAAGCGTCGCAGCCAGAACGCCAGCGCGCCCGCCACAGCGTCGCCGCCGGCCTTCGCCCGCATCGCCGCGACGTTTTGCCAAATCACATAGCCCGACAACACGAAGAACAAATCGACGCCGACGCCGAGCGCCGGCGCCGCCAGGCCGAAAGCCAGCGGGCTATCGAGGCCGTAGACCAGCCCGACATGCGAACAAACGACCGCCAGAACCGCAAGCCCCCGCAGCTCGTCGATCGCGCCGTTTCGCCGCATCGACGAAGCTTCCCCGCGCGCGTCCGCTACCCCTTCCAACGAAAAATCCTTCCCATCGAGAACATTTCGCGCCAAAATATATTAAACTGCAAAATCGGCAAACAAGCCGTCTATTCCGAGGCTTCAACGGCGACGAACTTCGCGTCGCTCATTGGGGGACCAGCACATGCGCAGCACCAACCTCTTTATCGTTCGTGGCTACACCGGCGCCGACGCCAAAGCATTCGACGGCGGCAAGGTTGCGAAAGTCAGCGTCGCGACCAACCGCGTTTGGACCGACCGAAAATCGGGCGAAAAAAAAGAGGCTACGGATTGGGTGACCATCACCATTTTGAACGAGAAAATCGCGAAATGGGCCGCGGAAAACGTCAGGAAAGGCGATCCAGTTTACGCTGAATGCCGAGTAGCGGAGCGCAGCTACGAGAAGGACGGCAAAACAATCTACACCACGGACATCGTCGCCAGCGTCTTCGATCGACTGGCGCCCGCACAGGCCGGCGCCGACGAAGATTGACCGACGCCAAGGCCGAGCGCTTCGCCAAAAGCGCGCATCGACGCTTCCGCCGGTTCGCGCAGCGGCGCTTTCTGCCGAGAAGCTGGCGATGAACCACCCGCTGCGCGATGGTCAGAGCTTCCTGGGCGGGGCTTGCTATAGTCGGCCCAGAGATTCCTTTGGGAGCCAGGACGCATCTTGCGGGCGGCAGCCGACACGACCACTTCGCGTGAAACGCTCGTCGGCTCGGTCGAGCGGGTGACTTTTCACAATGAGGAAAATGGTTTCGCCGTCCTGAAGGTGAAGGCGCGTGGCAAACGCGACCTCGTCTCGGTCGTCGGACATGCCGCCTCGATATCGGCGGGAGAGTTCATACACGCCGTCGGTGCTTGGACGACCGATCGCACCCACGGGTTACAGTTCAAAGCCGATCTTCTCAAAACCACGGCGCCGACCACAGTCGAGGGCATCGAGAAATATCTTGGCTCGGGAATGGTTCGCGGCATCGGTCCGAAGCTCGCGAAGAGAATCGTCGATGCGTTCGGGACAGGAACTTTCGAAATCATC
>DATHCE010000020.1:0-3194 GCA_035319685.1 Bryobacteraceae bacterium
GTGTATTCGTTTTTTCTCGAAGGTCAGCAGCAGGCTTCCGAGCGGTTGCGGAATTTCATCGCGCAAGCCGCGCAGGCTACCCGGATGGGCGGCATGTTCGACGACGCGGCCACCGGACAAGGCCTGCTGAATTACTTCCTGCGAGCGATTTATTGCGGCGCGATTGCGGAAGCCGAGGCTCCCTCGCTCACCGGGCTTTCCCTCGAGGAGTTGCGCTCGCGATCGTTCCGAAAAATTCTCGAGACTCGAAAAATGGTGGCCTGAACCGGGCAGTTTCCTCCGGCCGTTACCGTGCGCGCCAACGGGCGGGTGAAGTTTTTCTCCAACCTTGCTACCCCACAGCCCATTGCGCTATATACTGGCGATACGGCCGTCTTAAAAAAAAGGAGCCTTTGATGAAACGTTTGCTGCTGACCCTTGGGGCGATGGGTGTTCTGCTCGCGGCCTTTGCGCCGCGTTCTTTCGCCGGCTTAAACTACAACGCCAGCAAGAGCAACACAGGAAACATTGCGGTTCACCCGCCGTCTGTGCCCCCGGCCCAAGTCGCCGCGATCCTGAAGTATCTCGACGACAAAGGCAGCCAGGCGAACGAAGCCGGCTTGCGAAAGATCCTGGGCGCGCAGAGCGACAGCATCAAGGCGGTCAAGATCGAACCGGGTCCGAATGGGAAGGGCGTCACTGTCCTGCTGCTCGCGGACCCTGGGGATGAGGGTGCGGCCAGGGGTGTTGTGAGCGGCAAGCGGCAACACTAGCCCCCTCTGACCGGTCCTTCACGAAAATTCGCCGGCGATCGCGTTCAGCAGCGCTTCCACTCGCGCCGGCTTCGATAGAATTTCGTCGGCCATCGACGCTTCTTCGCGCCGGTCGAGATCGCCGCGATTGCCGCACAAAACCACGATCCGCACGCGCGGCGATGCGGTTCGAAATTCGCGAATCAGCGCGAGCCCGTCTTCGATCAGCGGCAACCGCACATCCAAAATCACCGCGTCGAAAGCCCCCAAGGATACAGATGAGAACGCAGCCCGGGCTTGCTCCGCATCGGCGGCCGTGGTGACCGCGTAGCCCCTGCGTTCGAGGATCAGCTTGCGAATTTCCAGACCGTCGCCGTCGTCATCCACCACCAGAACGTTCGGCATCAGGACAAGACCATCAGAGTCTGTGTGAAGGCTCGCGAAACAAACCCCACGCGGACGAGCTTGTGTGAAATCCGCTGAATGACCCCCGCCTTCACAGGCGCGGCTTGACGATCTCGTTGAGCGGCAAGGGCCGAGCAAGCCCCGGCAGTCATGCCGGGGGTAAAAATCGCTGTGTTCACACAGACTCTGACGCGTGGGGCTCCCATATCGCTGATTTCGCGTGGGCCAACGGCGAGCCGCCAGCCGTGAGGCTGCGGTTTCCCGACTTTTCACACGGACCCATCAGAAAAAAACCATCAGGAAAACTTGATACCCGCAATCACCAGCCGCGGCATCGCGTGATTCCAACTCTCGGGAATATCGTCGAACGGCAAGCGGAACGCCTTGGTTTCGCCGGGCTTCAATCCGCCCATCTTTTCGCTGACGATCGGCACGCGCCGGCGCAGAACCAGTTGCCCGTAGCTGTCGGAAAACACGCAGTAGATGTCGACCACGCTCAAACTGCGGTCGCCGGTGTTGGCGACCTTGCCGTCGATCTCCACCAGCACCTGCTTGAAATAGCTCTCCGACGCCTTGATTTCCACGTCGCCGAGCTTCAGATTGTGCACGTACGCCCGGGCTTCCGGCGTAAGCTCCAATTCCGCCACGGGACGGTTCGAAACGAACTGCAAATAATAAAACAATGCGCCGCCGAGCACCGCAATCGCGCCCAGAATATACCAGAAAGCGCCGGAAAACAGCGGCTGCGAGGGCTGGTGAAGCGAGGATTCAGCGGCCACTGATGGTCATCTCCCGAATCAAAATCGTCGGCGCGGCGATCGAGCCGCGAAACTCGAGGTCGGAGCCGATCTGATCGGTCTCCCTCAGCATCTGCTGCATATTTCCGGCAATGGTGATCTCGGAAACAGGATACGCCAACTCGCCGTTTTCAATCCACAGGCCCGCCGCGCCGGAAGAATAATCGCCGGTCACCGCATTCGCGCTGGTGCCGATCAATTCGGTGACATACAAACCCGTGCGCACGCCGCCAAGAATTTTCTCCGGAGCCGTCGCTCCCGCTTCGATGTAAAAATTCCCCGGCCCGACGCCCGCGTTTCCGGTGATGCCGCGCGACGCGTTGCCGGTGGTCCTGAGCCCCAGCTTGCGCGCCGCATACGAGTTCAGCAGATAGCTGCGCAGCACGCCGCGATCGATCACCACCGTTCTTCGCGCCAGCACGCCCTCGTCATCGAACGGCGAAGTTCCGAACAAGCCCGCGATCGTCGAATCGTCGATGACGGTGAGCGATTCCGCCGCGATTTTTTCTCCCAATTTGCCGGTCAGAAACGACGCGTGCCGGTAAATCGCCGAGCCGTTCACCGCATCGAACACGTCGCCCAACAGCGCGCGAGCCGTCCGGGGTTCAAATATGACCGGGACTTTCTGCGTCGCGACTTTTCGCGGATTCAATCGCCGCAGCGCTCGCTGGGCCGCCCGGCGTCCGACCTCTTCCGCGCTTTCGAGTTTCCCCGCCGCCCTCGACACCGTATACCAGTAGTCGCGCTCCATCGATCCGTTATGTTTGGCGACCGGCGTCACGCTCAGCCCGCAGCTCGACGTGCGGTAACTGCCCACGAACCCGCGCGAGTTCGCAAACACGCGCCGTCCCAGGTGCGATTCGAATCCCGCGCCTTCCGAATTGGTGATGCGCTCATCGAGAGCCAGCGCGGCCGCTTCCGCGCGCAGCGCCTGCTCGATTTTGTATTCGGTGGTCAGCCCGGCGACGGCCTCGTCATAGAGATGCAGATCCGCATCGACCTTGCCCAGATCCTCCGCATCGGGAATCCCGGCGTGCGGATCCTCCGTCGTGATCTTCGCCAGCTCCAGCGCCGCGCCCACCATCCGCTCGATCCCCTCGCGCGACAAATCCGACGTGTAAGAAGATCCCGTGCGCTTCCCGGCGAGCACGCGAATGCCTGCGCCGCGCGATCCGGCATCTTTCAGGCTCTCGACTTCGCGCATGCGGACCGACACCGAAAATTCCTCGCCTTCTGAAATGGTGCACTCGGCATCGGTCGC
>DATHCE010000021.1:0-2708 GCA_035319685.1 Bryobacteraceae bacterium
CTTCGGGGAAGGAGTAATGTCCCATAGAACATTACCGGGGAAAGCCGGGCAACACGCCCAGCCGGCAAGCTGCCCCGTTCCCAAATGAGGGCGAGTGTTATTATGATGGACGCGAGGTCCCGTGCCGGCGCGTGTTGGACGGTTCGACTGAATCTGTAAGGAGGCCAGTAGGGCGATGCGCCTTCCGGTTGATTCGCAGCGTCCAGATCCGTACAAGAACTTCAAATTCCGGTTGAGGTGTGATGGCAAGTGTGTGTACGGCGGCAACCACCTTGCCGGCGTGATACCTTTTTCGACGGGGGCCGTGTTCCGGCAGGGCGGCGAAATCGCCGCTCCCCATAAGTTGCCCGGCCGCTCAAAATTTCCGGCCCTCACGCTCGAACGCGGGGTGGTTCTTGACCAGTCGTTCCATAACTGGGCGAACCAGGTTTCGAGGTTTGGCGCCAATCCGGGCTCGGAAGTTTCGCTGGCGAACTTCCGGAAAGATATTTTCCTGGAATTCTATAGCGACGCGGGGCATTTGCTGATGACCTATCAGCTAGTTCGCTGCTGGGTTTCCGGATATAAGACGCTTCCGAATTTGGGTGCGAACAGCAATAGCGTGGCGATTGAACACATCACCATTGAGCACGAAGGCTTCATGATGGCTCCGGGGCACCATCCGTAGTACCAAATTGAGTATCGAATTGCGCGGAGCACCGGTTCCCGTTGAACCTCGGAGTGCGGAAAGGACCAGGCCAAGATGATCTTCGGCGCACACATTATTCTCTACAGTAAGGATGCGGCGGCGGATCGCGCGTTTCTGCGCGACACGCTCGGATTTTCCTCCGTTGACGCAGGGCATGAATGGCTGATTTTCGCGTTGCCTCCAGCCGAGGCGGCCGTTCATCCCGCCGGCGACCACCGCCACGAACTGTTCCTTATGTGTGACGATCTCGCGGCCGAAATGTCATTGCTCGCGAGCAAAGGCGTTCGATGTTCCCAAGTGCAGGAAGCCCGATGGGGTTCCGTCGCCAAAATTCACTTACCGGGCGGAGGCGAAATCGGGCTGTATCAACCTCGGCATCCGATGGCGATCGCGCCGCCCGAAGGCTGATTCGCTGGTCGATTCCAATCAGAGTGGTGCTTTTCAGCCACTCGCGCGACCGCATCTACCCCGCCAAGTCCTTCAATGTTATGGATGTTTCCATTGGCTGCCGGATTGCTCCAATCGAGGTGGTATGAAACGGCTGGTTCCTGTGATCGTGGCGGCGTTGCTAGAGGCAGGCGCGTTTGCGCAGCCTCCATCGCCCCAAAATTCACAGCAGCCTCCCTGGTCGGAGCAGCCGCCGCTGGCGCAGTATCCTTCTCCGTACCCGCAGCAGCCGTATCCGGCTCAGTATCCGTCTCAATATCCACCCCAATATCCGCCTCAATATCCGCCTCAGCAGCGTGCGCCGTATCCGCAAGCGGGTGCCCCTCAGCAGCCCCAGAGCCAGGATGACGGAAACGCGCCCGATCATGGCGTGGCGCGCATTGCGTTCACGAACGGAAATGTTTCGGTGCGGCGCGGCGACTCAGGCGACCTGGTGGCCGCAATTCTGAATGTTCCGCTGACCGCCGGCGACCGCCTGGTGACGGCCGAGGGCGCGCGCGCCGAGGTGCAGTTCGACGCCGTCAATCTGATCCGGCTGGGGCCGTCGACCGAAGTGCGCTTCAGCGAGCTCGCCTATCATCGCTATCAAGTCGAGGTCGCGACCGGCACGACCTCTTTCCGCGTGCTGCGCGATAACGACGCGCAGATCGAGATCAGCACGCCCACGGTTTCCGTGCGGCCGGCGAGGAAGGGAATTTATCGGGTCACGGTGAACCCGGACGGGACCGGCGAGATTACGGTTCGCGGCGGCGGCGACGCGGAAGTGTTCGGGCCCAAAGGTAGCGAACCGCTGCATGCCGGCCAAACGATGCAGACTCGCGGAACGTCCAACGATCCCGAGTTTCAAACCGTGAATCCAACGCCTGAAGACGAGTTCGACCGTTGGGGCGCCTCGCGCGATCGCATTTATCTGAATGCGCGCAGTCCGCAATATGTCAGCCCGGATGTGTACGGCACCGAGGACATGGATCAGAACGGGCGCTGGGTGAACGACGGCTCCTACGGCAATGTGTGGGTCCCGCAGGTCGATCCCGGGTGGGCGCCGTATCAGTGCGGACGCTGGGTGTGGCTCGATTTTTATGGCTGGACGTGGCAGCCGTGCGAGGCGTGGGGATGGGCTCCTTTCCATTACGGGCGCTGGTACATGGGAGTGTACGGATGGTCGTGGTGGCCGGGACCGATTGTGGCGACCGCGTTCTGGCATCCCGCGCTGGTTGGATTTTTCGGATTCGGCGCGCCGGGAATCGGCTTCGGGTTCGGATTTGGATTCGGCAATGTGGGATGGGTGGCGCTCGCTCCATTTGAGCGTTTCCAGGCATGGTACGGTCCCGGATATTACGGCGGATTCCGCAGCGGATTCGACGTCGTGCGCAATGCCAACGTCGCGGGTATATATAGGAACGCGCGGGTGGCGAACGGCGTCAGCGCGATGCACGCGGCTGATTTCGGGCGCGCCAATGTGACGCAGGCGAGCCTGGTGCGTCCGTCGGCGGGCGATCTGGCGCGCGCCGGAGCGGTCCGCGGCGCATTGCCGGTGACGCCGTCTCGCGAGAGCACGCAGTTTTCCAGCCGC
>DATHCE010000022.1:0-9534 GCA_035319685.1 Bryobacteraceae bacterium
AGTTGTATTTTTCTCCGCAAAATGGAATCAGTACCAGCTTGGACTGGCCGACTTCAATCACGTCGTCGTGCTGCATCTGCATCGGAGCGTTGACGATTTCTCCGTTGAGATAAACCAGTCCGGAAGCCTCGCCCGGAAGCACCCAGAACACCAGCCGCTTGGGGTCGAAAATGATCACGCCGTGCTTTTCGCGCGAAACCGTATTATCACCTTCGATCACCACGTCCATCGTCGGCGCGCGCCCGATGTAATTCTTTTCCATGTGCAGGCGAAAATCCCTGCCGCGATCCGGACCTTCCAGGCACACCAGCCATCCGACCACCGGATCCCTCTTTCCCGCTGCGGTCGCGTTCATGCCGACCCGAACGGTCGCGCCCGGGCGGGCAGCCGCGGGAGTCGCCGCAGCCGGTGCAGGCGCCGCCGGCGCCGCCGGTGTAAACGATTGAGCAGCAGGCTCCCCACTCAAGCCCGCCGGAAACGGCGGAGGCAGCGGCGGTGGAATTTCCAATCCACCGGGCCGCACCGGGCGAGTCTTCGCCTCGTACCCGACGTCTTGCGGCAGCGCGCACCAGGGACAAGCGCCGTGTTTCGACGGGTCGTAGAAGTGCCCTTCCGGGCAGCGGATCATTTTGTCGGCCATGCTCCTCCTCGCGGGCTGAATGGACAGATGAACTCCATCATATCCATGATGCGGCGTGGGTGTCGCGGCTGATCAATACCACCAGTAGCGCGTGTACCACACGCGATACACCGGAACCACCGGAGCGACGTAGACGGGCGGCGCATAGTAGTACGTCCGATAACCCCAATAGCGATGATAGACGTAGTAAATGTAGTTGCCGGTTTCGGCGCTCAGGCCGTTTTGCTCGGAAATTTTCGGAGCGGGCGTCATCGCGCCAAAGCTCGTAATCGCCGCCATCATCAATGCCAGAACCAGAATTGTCTTTTTCATAACTGCCTCCTGACCGGTAAGGGCGGTGACCGGCGGATCAAATTACCTTGTAGGTAAAATTTCACGTCTATACGTCAGCCCTTGGCTCTTGCGCGTTCCGGGGTCCGGGAGTAAGCTTCAAGCAGGAGATCTTTATGCGGCTCCTGAAGTTCGTTCTCATTCTTTCCTTACTTCCGGTTTCCACTTTCGCCCAACGCGGTGGCGGCGGGCATGGCGGTGGAGGCGGAGGATTCCATGGCGGGTCGGTCGGCGGTGGCGGAGGATTCCGTGGCGGCTCGATCGGCGGAGGCGGAGGGTTCCGTGGCGGGTCGGTCGGCGGGGGATTCCGTGGCGGGTCGGTCGGCGGCTACGCCGGAGGATTCCGCGGCGGTTATGGGGGCTATCGCGGCGGCTATGGCTACGGCTACGGCCGTTATGGATATGGATACGGTCTTGGCTTCGGTCTTGGCTTCGGCCTCGGCTTCGGCCTCGGTTGGCCGTATTGGGGATACGGTTATGGATGGGGATGGCCGTATTGGGACGATTACGGATATTACGACGGCTACTCTCCCTACACTGACTACGGATACGCTTACGGTTATCCGGCGTCTGGATACGCCTACAACTATCCGTCCGGCTACGGATACGCCTCCGCCCCGCCGCAGGCGGCTGCGCCCCCGGTGGTCATCAATCAGAACGTCGGATCGGGGACGCCGAACGGCGCGCAAGGCTCATTCTATCGCCAGGCCGACTTCTACCTGATCGCGTTCAACGATCACACGATCCAGGCTGCGACCTCCTATCACGTGGAGGGCAACGCGCTGCATTACACCACGCGCGAAGGTGTGCAGAAGACCGCGTCGCTCGCCGACGTGGACGTGCGCTTCAGCGAACAGCTCAATCGCGATCGCCGCGTCCTGTTCCAGCTTCCGGGCCCATCAACTCGGTAAGGGGTTTGCGGGCGCTGATAGACTGAAGTCTAAGCGCCCATGATCAAATCTCTGTTCGGCTCGACGCCCGCTCCGAGCGAGCCCGGTCTTCTCGAGCGCCTCAAAGCCGGTATTCAAAAGACCCGCGCCGGTCTGATGGAGAAAATCGAGGATGCCGTCAGCGGACGCAAGGAAATCGACGCGTCCGTGCTCGAAGAGCTGGAATACGCGTTGATTACCGCCGACATCGGCGCCAAGACCACTTCCGAAATTCTGGAGCGCATCCGCCAGCGCGTCGATCGTCATCAGGTCGGCGACATCGCCGAACTGAAGCATCTGATCGGCGAGCATCTGCTCGAAATCCTCGAAGCCACCGAGCGCCCGATTCCGCTGGTCTCCGAGCCTCCCGCCGTGGTGATGGTGGTCGGCGTCAACGGCTCGGGAAAGACCACCTCGATCGGCAAGCTGACGCGTCGTCTTCAATCCGAAGGCCGCAGCGTTTTGTTGTGCGCCGCCGACACCTTCCGCGCGGCCGCGATCGAGCAACTCGAAGTATGGGCGCAGCGCACCGGTGCCGATCTCATTCGCCAGCAGCCCGGTTCCGATCCGAGCGCGGTGGTGTTCGATGCGCTGCAAGCGGCCAAAGCGCGCAAGGTGGATTACGTGATCGTCGATACCGCCGGCCGCCTCCACACCAAGACCAACCTGATGGCCGAGCTCGAAAAGATGCGCCGCACCGCCGCGCGCGTGATTCCGGGCGCGCCTCACGAAGTGCTGCTGGTGATCGAGGCGACCACCGGGCAGAACGGTCTCGAACAGGCGCGCAAGTTTACCGAATCGAGCGCCGTCACCGGCATCATTTTGACCAAGCTCGATGGAACCGCGAAAGGCGGAGTAGTGGTCGCTATTTCGCGCGAACTGAATCTGCCGATCCGTTACGTGGGTGTCGGCGAGCAGCTGGATGACCTGCTGCCGTTCGATCCCGAAATTTTCGTCGCGTCCATATTCGACTGACTGGTGTCAAGGTGATGAACCGTTATCTGGACGAAGCCCTGGAGTTAGCCGCGCGCGGCATCGGCCGCACGTCGCCCAATCCTGCCGTGGGCGCGTTGATCGTTCGCGACGGCGGCGTCGTGGGCCGCGGATTTTATACCGCCAAAGGCGTGAAGCACGCCGAGGTGCTCGCGATCGAAGAAGCGGGCGAGCGCGCCCGCGGCGCAACCATGTACGTCACGATCGAGCCGCATTCGTTTCACGGACGCACCCCGCCGTGCACCGGCGCAATTCTCGCCGCCGGGATCCGCAAAGTGGTCTCGCCGCTCGAAGATCCGAATCCGGAGGTGAGCGGACGCGGATTCGCTGAGCTTCGCAACGCCGGCGTGGAAGTGGAAATCGCCGACGCCTACGCGCCTCGCGCCGCCGGGTTGAACGAAGCCTTCATTCACTTCATGCGCACCGGATTGCCGCTGGTGACGGTGAAGGCCGCGGTGACGCTCGACGGAAAAATCGCCGCCCCCGAAGATAATCAGGGCTGGATCACCAGCGAGCGCGCTCGCGCCCACGTGCAGACCCTGCGCCATGGATCCGATGCGATTCTCACCGGCATCGGCACCGTTCTCGCCGACGATTGCTTGTTGAACGATCGTAGCGGAGAGGAACGCGCACGACCCTTGCTGCGGATCGTACTCGATTCGCAATTGCGTCTTCCGCCCGAATCGAAGATGGTGAACTCGTGCCGCGAGGACGTGATGGTGATCACCACTTCGGCCGGTTCGGCCGAACGCCGCCGGCGTCTCGAAGCCCAGGGAGTGCGCGTCGAAGTGCTCGAGGGCCCCGACGGGCGCGCCAGTCTCCGCGCGACCACCGAACTTCTGGCGCGCGAGAAGTATCTCTCGCTGATGATCGAAGCCGGAAGCCGCGTAAACTGGACGGCGCTCGAATCGAACGTCGCCGACAAGATTTTTTTCTACTACGCGCCGAAAGTTCTGGGAGGGATGCAGTCGTTGCCGGTGGCCGGCGGCGCGGGAAGACGGCGCCGCGCGGATGCGATTCTGTTTCACGGCGTGAAACTCCATTCGATTACCGCCGACGAGTTTGCCGTCGAGGCTTTCTTGGAGAAAGCCCTCACTTGAGAAAGCCGCTCGAATAACGATGTTCACCGGGATTATTGAAGAATTGGGCACCGTGGCGGCCGCGGGGCCGCGCCTGCGGGTCCAATGCAGGACCGTGCTCGCGGACCTTACCGAAGGCGCGAGCATCGCCGTCAACGGTGTCTGTCTGACCGCGATCGGCATCGATCAAAATTCCTTCGGCGCCGATCTCGCGCCCGAAACCTTGCGCCGCAGCAACTTGGGCGATCTGGCAGCGGGCTCGCGCGTCAACCTCGAACGGCCGGTCACGCCGGCGACGCGCCTTTCGGGTCACATCGTCGAAGGCCACGTCGACGGCGCCGGCGAATTGGTTTCTTTGGATTCGTTGGGCGGTGAAAATTACTGGCTGAAGGTACGCGTGCCCGCTGAGCTGGATCGCTATCTGGTCCACAAAGGCTCGATCGCGATTGACGGAATCAGCCTGACGATTGCAACGCTTGATCCCGGCCCACTCGTGGGCGTGACCATCATTCCGCACACGTTTGCCAACACGACGCTCGGATCGGCGCGTCCGGGTTCTCGATTGAATATCGAAGTGGACGTCATCGCCAAGTACATCGAAAAACTGGTGCGGGCTACGGCATCACCGGCTTGATCACCAGCCCGTCGCGGAGCGCGTGATCCGACGATAACGCCACGGCGTCGCCTTCGTTCAATCCGCTCACTTCCGTGCGCGTCGTGTTCGATACTCCCAGGGTGATTTTCTTCCATTCCAGATGATCGCCGGCAAGAACATACACGCCGGTTTCGCCGTGGTCGTTGTGTACGGCTTCCTTCGGAATCGCCAGCACATTCGGAACCGTCTGCGACCGGATCTCCACCGTCACGTTGGTGCCGGGCAACAGCTCGCGGCCGGGATTCTGGATCACGCACGCCACTTCGCCCACCTGCCGCGTGCCCAGAGGCACGATCTGGGTCGGAATCCGGTCCACTTCGCCGCTCCATTGATTGCCGGGCAGCGCGTCCCACGTAATCACGACGGGCATCGCTTTCGCGACGCGACCCAGGTCGGGCTCGTCGACGTAGACGGTGACCCGCACGCGATCCAGCCGGCCGATGGTGGCGACCACATCTCCGGCCTTCAGATACGCGCCCGGCTTCAGATCGAACTGATACACGATACCCCCGATGGGCGCGCGGATCACGCTCTGGCGAATCTCGGTTTCGGCGAGCGTCTGCGCGGCCTTCGCATCGTCGAGCCGGGCCTGCGCCGCCGCGCGATCCGGAGCCTTGGCCGCGAGCGCCGCGCGCCTTTGCTCGAAGGATTCGATCTGCAACTGCGCGTGATCCATGCGCTGCTTCGCCGCCTCCACTTCGGCTTTCGTCGCGGCCTGCTTCTGTTCCAGGCGCTTCAACGCGTCGTAGTCCTTGGTGGCGGTTTCCAGATCGTGATGCGCCAGATCGAGGCCCGCGGAAATTTCCGCGAGATCCGTCGCGCGTCCTCCTCTTCGCATCAGATCGAGATCGGCCTGCGCCTGCGCGATCCGCGCTTCGGCGGCGGCCAGACCAGCGCGCGCTTCGCTCGTATCCAGCTCCACCAGCGGAGCTCCCTCGGCCGCGTTCTGCCCCCGCTGGATCAGGATTTTTTCCACCGGTCCCGATCGTTCCGCGCGCGCCGTGGCCCATTCGATCGGTTCCACCTTGCCATTGGTCACCACCGAGTTGTGAATCGTGACTCGCGCCACGCGCACGAATTGCACTTCGGGCGGCTGGCTCCTCAATTTCAGCAACGCCCAGATCAGCACGCCCGCGCCGCCGATCGCCAGCACAACAACCAACGTGCGCGCCCTCACCGCGGCCTCGCGCTGTAGTCGAACAGGATTTGCCACTCGGCGCGCTGAATTTCGAGCGCGGCCCGTTCCTGCGCCGATCCGGGCTGCATGCGCGCGCGCTCGCAGAACCCCACAAACGCGAAGGGATCCCATTTCCCGGTTCGAAACTCCGCCTCCGGGATACGTTTCAGAATCCGGATGGCTTCGTGCGCCACTTCATGAAACACGGGATGCGCACCCACTTTGCGAAACCAGTACGCCGCGTTTCCCGAATCCGGCTCCTGGCGATGCAGGATCGCGTGCCACAGCTCGCATTCCGCGGTCTCGGATCGGGAAACCAGCTCGTGCGCCTCTTCGAAGCAGGAGAAGTACAGCCACATCCCGGCCATCGGCGCCGCGGCGTCTTTCAATCCAGGAAACAATTGATTTGGTTTAAACGTATTCAGTATGGTGCGTGCCTGTTCCGATGAGCACCCGGCGCAGGTGAGCGGCATCAGCCGCCCGCCGTTCCCATCCAATGCTAAAATACGAGCCACTTCCGGCCCATATCGATCCGGATCAAAATCTTCCATGAAGCAGTTACGTCTTTATTGTAGAGAAGCGCGAGCGCGGTCGTGAAAAGAGATGGGAAAAGGGATGTGAAAACCGACGCCGTGAAAACCGCGCTGGTTTTATCGGGCGGCGGCATGTTCGGAGCCTGGCAGGCCGGCGCCTGGAGCGCACTCAGCCGCAGCTTCCGTCCCGATCTGATCGTCGGCGCATCCATCGGTTCGTTGAACGGATACGTGATCGCCGGCGGCGCGGAACCGGAACAACTCATCGATTTTTGGATGCGGCCCGGCGTCGGAGCGCTTCGCTCGCTTCCCGCCACCATCCAATCGCTGATGGCGCAACATCCTTTACGCATGGATTATGCCGTCGTGCTCACCGATGTGTTCCGCCTGAAGCCGAAGATCTTTTTGGGAGACCAGGTAACGTGGCGGCATCTGGCGGCGTCCTGCGCGGTGCCCGGCGTGCTTCCGCAGTATAGAATCGGCGCGCGATGGTACACTGACGGCGGATTGCTGAATCCCCTGCCCGTCTGGGCCGCGGTCGAACTGGGCGCGACCAGAATCGTCGCGCTGCACGTTTTGCCCGAAATCCCTTCGCGCATCTTGAAGCCTTTCGTTAACGGCTTCCGCCGGATCGCGGGTCACCACCCACCCCTTCCCGAAGGCGTCACCGTGAGCATATTGCAGCCCGAGCGCACGCTGGGATCGATGCGCGATGCGCTCCGCTGGCGCCGCGACAACATCGAGGATTGGATCACCCGTGGAAATCTGGCAGCCAAAAACATTCCCCTTCCAAATTGTCTTTGAGCGATAATATACTGGAATTCGTCATGGCCTCGTATCGCATCCACAAACTGAAAGATCATTTGCGCCAGCAGTTCCGTTTCGCCCCGCACGTCAGCGGATCTGCCAGCGTGAAACCGCGCGATTACGAACCGGGCGACACGGTTCAAGCAACTTCGCCGTACGCCGCATGGTTCGCCCTGCGCGAGTCCGCCCTTCCACTGGAAGTCGGGGATCTGCTCGAAGCCGAAGACGGCGCGTTGCGAATCTGCAAATTCGTCGGATTCGAGGAGGCGCAATGGGTTCTGCCCGAAGTGAAGTCCGATTCCGTCCCGGCCGCGGAAACGGCCACCGTCTGACAGTAAGGGAATTAGCAGCCGTCTGACGGAAAAGGAGTAGAAGCCGTCTGACTGAAAGGGAGTAGAAGCCGTCAGACAGAAAGGGAGTAGAATAGGTCAAGGGATGATTGGTTGTAACGGCGAAGCGGGGACACTGGTCAACTCCTTTGCTTTGGTGTCATATCTGCCGCAGCCGCTCGGGGGCTTTTTAGATAGTCTTCGAAATGAACTCGTCAGCGAGTGCCGCGCCAAGGCGCACCTGACCGTTCTGCCGCCTCGTCCTTTGGATTGCGCCTCTCAGGACGCCTGGTATCAGCTCCTGGACACGCTACAGGATTTTCAACCCTTCCGGGTGAAGTTGGGAGAGATTCAGATCTTTCCCGTCACTCAAGTCATTTATCTCTCGATCACCGAGGGTTACCACGAGCTGCTGCGCTTGCACGCCGCGCTGAACGCGGGACGCGTCTCGTTCCAAGAACCCTTCGAGTTTCATCCGCACGTCACTCTGGCCCAGGACCTCGATCAGGACCGCGTCGTTGCGGCGGTCGAGCTCGCCGCCGGGCGCTGGCACGCATTCCTGCAATCCCGAACCTACATCGTCGACCGGCTGACCTTTGTGCAGAACACGCTGGGAAATCGCTGGAAGGACCTGTGCAGCGTCCCGCTCACCAGCGGCGTGCCGGCCCGCTAGTGTGATCGTGTCAAAGCCCCGCCAGTAAGAGTTTGCGTGGAAACTCGCGATCTACCCCCGCCTTCACAGGCAGGGCTTGACGATATCGTTGAGCGGCAAGGGCCGAGCAAGTCCCGGTAGTCATGCCGGGGGTAGAAAGCGCTGTTTTCACACAGTCGCAATGGCGGGGTTGCGAAAACTTGCGACTAAAGTCCGCGGGATTACTCGAACATCTTCAATTGATCGCCCTTTTCTTCCGCGGGTTTGGCTCGGCGCCGGGGGCGCAGCGGGCTCCCGATCACTCCCAGAACCTGCACCTCGGTTAACGCCGCTCGGGGGACGAAAATACGCTGGTTTTGAAAAGTCGGATCGGGCGGAACGATACTGAATCCCGAGCTTTCGACTGCCATCAGGTTGTTGGGGAGCATTCCTTCTATCGAATCGCCGTCGCGGAAGCGCAGCCGCAGCCACAGACCGGCTGATTTGGGCCGGGCGGCGAATGTCCGGTGCTCGCGCCAAGTCTCGCCGGACTCGAAGTCACGAACAAAACAAACGGCTTTCGTTTCCGAAAAGGGAACGCGCAACAAGCCGCCTTCCGGAGTCAGCAGTTCCAGCGAATCGGCGTCGAAACCCGCCGGCGTCTGGGCGAATCCGCGGAGAGTTTCCCGGTCAAACCGGGCCACCAGGACCCTTTTATTGGTGGTTCCAGCCACTTACATGCTCTTTCTGCGAGTAATCCCTTTCAAACAATTTCGCAAGTATTGTATCATTGGCTGAATGAGGGCGGCTGAATGAGGGCGTTGCCCGCCGCACCGGACATGCTTCCGGCGCCGGTCAAGTCTTTTCTGGATTACTGCCGGGTGGAAAAGGGCCTGTCGGCCAACTCACTTCAGTCCTATCGATTTGATTTGCAAAGATTTAGTTCCGAGTTTCCGATCCCGGTCGAAAGGGCTTCGCCGGAGGACCTCGGCCGCTATATCGAGGCATTGTATGGCGCGGGATTGTCGGCCCGGTCGATCGCGAGGCATATCACGACCCTGCGCAACTTTTATAGTTTTCTAGCCCGGGAGGGTGAGATCGACCGTGACCCGACCGAATTTCTGGTATCGCCGCGGCAATGGTCCACTTTGCCTAAGTATTTGAATCGGGAGGAAGTGGAGAAACTGCTGGCGGCGCCGCCCAAAGATAAACCCGCCGGGCTTCGCGACTGCGCGATGCTACAGGTGCTGTATGCGACCGGATTGCGGGTCACCGAGTTGTGCCGGCTGGAACTTTCGGCGGTCGAGCGCGATCTGGGCGTTCTGCGCGTCATCGGCAAAGGCAATAAGCAGCGGCTGGTGCCGTTCGGAGAACCGGCGCGGGAGGCGATCGATCGCTATCTGGGCGAGGGACGGTCGAAACTGCTCAAAG
>DATHCE010000023.1:0-4234 GCA_035319685.1 Bryobacteraceae bacterium
GATAGCGCGCTGGCCGGAAGAAAGGCCGCCGGCGCGTGCCAGCGCGAACAGGACATTAAGGGACGGCGCAGGATGGGAGGTTTTGGCAAACGGTTTTTCGCTCACTTGGTTGTTCGGCGCTACTGCAGGCATGGGAACGGATTTTCGCTTCCGTCCGCCGCATGACGGCGGGGTTAGATCACGCCCGGTTGGCTTGCCAGCGATCTCTCCACGATACCTCCATTGGTCTTGCAACGAGAGCGGTCTTGCAATGGAGCGTGAATACTGTGGGAAACTAGGACCATCTTTATGGATCGGCGCCAATTCCTCGAAGCGGCAGGACTCACGGCTCTGAGCGGCTTTGCCGCAAGCTGCGCGCGAGTCAAGGCCAGCGCAACAGTCCCGGCACCGCCTGTGCCCGGGCACGCTCCTGTCACCTTGGCGGTGCCTCGCATCTCTTGGGATCGCGTCATTCGCACTACCGTTGGCCTGCGGCCGCATCGCGATTCCGGCTTTGTGCTGAAGGCCGAGAAGTTCGATGACAAGACGGTGATCCACGATTACGGATTTGGCGGAACAGGAATGTCGCTCGCCTGGGGTTGTGGAGCGATGGTGGCGGATATCGCGCTCCAGCAGAGCGAGCGCCGGGTTGCCGTGCTCGGTTGCGGCTCGCCGGGTCTGACCGCCGCGCGGCAGCTTCAGCGCCGCGGCTTCGAAGTGACCATCTACAGGATGACCGTGCCTCCGTATACCACCTCGAACATGTCCTGGGCCGGGTTTACGCCGACCTCGGGGTTGGTGTCGGCGGACCGGCGCACGCCCGCCTGGGACGCGCAGTTTCGGCAAGCGGCGGAGATCTCGTACCGCGAGCTTCAGCTTCTCGCCGGCGATCCCGGCTACGGAGTGTATTGGATTGACAGCTACAACGCCACGGATAACCCGAATCCTCAGGCCGGCGGGGGAGGCGGCGGGGGACGCGGTGGCGGCGAAAATGCCGGTGCGGATCTGCTTCCCGACCACCTGCGGCCCGAACGCGAGCGGGAGGTGCTGGGACCCGGCGAACATCCGTTTCCCACGAAGTACGCGATTCGCACCTCGTCGCTCGCGATCCAGCCGAACCAGTATCTCGATCAATTGGTGCGCGACTTTCTGATGTTCGGCGGCAAGATCGTGATCCGTAAATTCGATACCCCGCGCGACCTGATGCCGCTCAGCGAGCCGGTCATCGTCAACTGCACGGGCCTGGGATCGAAGACGCTGTTCAACGATGATGAACTGGTGCCGGTGAAGGGCCAGCTCACGGTCTGCGTCCCGCAGCCGGAACTGAACTATCGGGTAAACGGCCGTTTGCCCGCGAGCGCGGCCAGCGCGAGCATCAATCCGCGAAACGACGGTCTGATCGTGGGCAACATGCAGGAACGCGGCAATTCGTCGCTCGAACCAAACGAGGAAGTTCGCCAGCGAAACATGGATGCGGCCATTCAGTTCGCCGCAGCCATGCGCGCGCCGTCGGGGCGTGTTCAGGTCACCAAATCGTCGCCGCCGCGCCCGGTCCCCAGCCTCGAGAGTTTCTTCGGACTGGAATCCTAGGAGCTTGTTCAAACAAGGGGACACGGTACGTGCGGTCCCTCTTTCAATAGAAATGTTCCAATGGTGGTTGATCAGTCATGAATTCGGCCAGCCGCCTCGTAATCCTTTTCGCGACGCTAGGTTGGTACGGCGCGGCGGCGGAATCCAGGCCTGAAGCACAGCGAGCCTTCAAGAAATACGCAGCATCCGTGGAGGCGCGCATCGAGCGGGACCGTTTTACGCCGAACTTTCTTCGCGTCGCGTCAGACCCTGCGACACGTGCCAGGCTCCGCGCCGGCGAGATTCCGGCGAAATCCGCTAAATCTCTCGGTATCGAGCCCTCCGTCGCCATACCGTCGGGGCTGGTGGAGCATTGGGTAAGCGCCGCGTTTCTGCCTCACGCGACGATCGCCGCCGCGATGCCGCAGCTCCAGGACTACGCCAATCGGAAGCGGTTCATGTGGCCTGAGATCATCGACTCCCGCACGTTGAGCCGGCAAGGAAATGATTTCGAGGTGTATCTTCGGGTTTCGGAGAAGTCCATCATCTCGGGCGTGCTCGATATGAATCTGCAAATCACTTACCGGATGCATAACCATGATCTCGCCATCGATTCCAGGTCCGAGAAGATCGTCGAAGTCGCCGGTGCAGACGCTCCGGTTGGCTCGTCGAGCCGGGATCGCGGACTGCTTTGGGCGCTGAACCATTACTGGCGCATGGCCGAAGCCGATGGCGGCGTTTACCTGGAGTGCGAGGCTCTGACGCTGTCGCGAAGGCCGCCGGCTATGGCCCGATGGATCGCCGATCCTTTGATCGCCCAAGCCGCTCGAAAAACCGTGATCAATACGGTTCGAGCGACCATGCGGATCATGGCAAGCCCGGAGAATCAGGCCGAATAGCGGGCATCCTTATTGCTTGTAGATCGCGCCGCCCTTCATGACGAACCGGACGCGCCGGATCGCGGAGATCTCTCGCGCCGGATCGCCGTCGACCGCGATCAGATCGGCGAGCATTCCGGACCTCACCACGCCGATATCCATGTGCAAGACCTGGCCGGCCACCGACGTCGCCGCCTTCAACGCGTCGACCGGCGGCATTCCGAAATCGACCATCGCTTCGAGTTCCCGCGCGTTGTCGCCATGCGGGAAGGTGCCGACGTCGCTGCCGCTCAGAATGGTCACGCCGGCATCGAGCGCCGCCTTGAAACTGGCACGCTTGGCGATTCTCGCCGGGGATTCGGTCTGCCGGCCGCCTCCGCGCCCGCCTCCGCCGGCGGCAAGCGTCGGGCATAGCGCCACGTGATGCTCCGCCATCAGCTTGAAGATTTCCGGAGTGCCTTCGTTGCCATGCTCGATCGTCTCGGCTCCGGCAAGAATCGCCCGGCGCATCCCTTCCGGCGTGCTGGTGTGCACCGCGACCGGGACGCCCGCGCTCTTGGCCGTCTCCACCGCGAGCTTCATCTCTTCGAGCGAAAACGTCGGATGCGAGCCGGGATGCGGTCCCCAGCGGTAATCGCCGTACAGCTTGATCCAGTCCGCGCCGCGGCCGATCTGGTCGCGCACTACCCTGGTCAGGCTGTCGATCCCGTCGGCTTCCTCCGCGCCCTGCGGCACGGTCCATTCGGGCACGAATCCCTTCGGACCGTAGGTGCCGGTGGCGACAATGGCGCGTGTCGAAACCAGCATCCGCGGGCCGGGAATAATTCCCTGATTGACGGCCTGCTTGAGCTCGACGTCGGCATAGCCCGCGCCTTCCGTTCCCAGATCGCGGATGGTGGTGAAGCCGGCCATCAGCGTGTCGCGGAGGTGATTGGTCGCGCGCGCGACGCGCAGAGCCAACCCCTCATGCTCCACCTGATCGTTCCACGAGGTTTCGCTGTAGGCGTGAAGCAGAACGTGCGAATGACCCTCGACCAGGCCGGGCATCAGCGTGGCTCCGCCCAGATCCACCACCTTCGCGCCGGAAACATCGATGCCCGCGGCGGGCCCGGCCGCTTCGATGCGGTCGCCCTTGATGCGGACGGCCCAGCCTTCGTGCACGCTTTCGCCGTCGAAAGTGCGGGCCGCCTTCAGGACGATGATCGCGGCAGGCGCGCGCTGCGGCGCAGGCTGCGCGTTCGCGGAAAGGCAGAAAACCAGCCCCGCGAGGGCAAAAAAGCGGTGAATCTGCATAGAGCAATTATAGTCGCGGAAATCGTTCCGGCCAGCCGCGGGTCAAGATTTCCAGCCGAACTTGTGAGCTAATGGAAAGACGCGTATCCGCGCAATGAAGAGGGCTACCAAAACACGAAAGGAACAACCATGAGAACCAGGAATCTGACAGGACTTGCCGCGATCGCGCTCCTGATCGGCGGCGTCGCGTCAAGCTACGCGCAGCATAGCAAGAGCTCCTTGACGGCCGACGACTATATCGAAATCCAGCAACTCTACGCGCGGTACAACAATGCGATCGATTCCGGCGATGCCGAGGGATACGCCGCGACGTTTACACCCGACGGCGTCTTCAACACCTTTAACGGCCACGACGCGCTGGTCGGTTTCATCCACCGCTGGCGCGAGAGCATGAACGGCGCCAATATGCGCCACTGGAACACGAACCTCGCCATCAACGGCACTCCGCAGGGAGCCAGCGGATCGGTGTACCTGATGCTGGTCAACGTCGGCGTTCGTCCGCCGGTGATCGCCAG
>DATHCE010000024.1:0-8499 GCA_035319685.1 Bryobacteraceae bacterium
TAAGCGGAGCTCCGGCGGGCGTGACGGCGTCGTTCTCACCAACCCAAATTTCGGCCCCCGGATCGGGGTCGAGCGTTCTGACTGTTGCCGTCTCGTCAAGCGCAACCGCGGGAACTTATACCCTTACCATCTCCGCGAATGGAGGCGGAGTGACGCAACAAACGTCGGTGTCCCTGACCGTTTCCATCCCGGGCTACACGTTGAGTGCGACACCTAGCGCGTTTTCGCTCCCACTCGGAGGATCTGCGCCAGTACAGCTTTCGGTAAATCCCGTGTTCGGGTTTAACGGAACGGTTACGTTTACCATCGGCGCTCTTCCGCCCGGAGTTTCCGCCAGCTTCAAAGGAACGGTGATGACCGTGTCGGCTAGCGCCTCCGCGCCGCCGGGAACCTATCCGATCACGATAAATGGATCGAGCGCTGGCATCACGCCGACTCCTTCGGTGATCGTTACCGTGACCGTCGGGTTCTTCATTCTGAGCTCGACCTCGACCTCCGTGACGGTCGTGCGCGGGCAGAATACCACGGTGACGTTGCACACCAGCGCGACGGGTGGGTTTAACGCTCCGCTGGCGCTCGCGGTCAAGGGATTGCCGAGTGGCGTGACGGCGACTTTCTCCTCCATCACGATTTTGAATCCAGTGACGGGATCGGTCACGCTGACCCTCGCCGCAGCCTCTTCGGCGACCGCCGGAACCACGACCATCGACGTTGTCGCAACTAGCGACGGAGTGAGCTCGACCCAGCCGATCAGTTTAACGGTGCACTAAGGCCGCATGTTATATTTGAGCCGAGTGGGCGGCTAGCTCAGTTGGGAGAGCACCGCGTTCGCAACGCGGGGGTCGTGGGTTCGAGTCCCATGCCGTCCACCAGTGCGTGGCTCTGCGCCAATAACGGGGGCAAACCCCGATCCCGAACTGATTTCTAAGAACAGGCTCTACGCCAACAACGGGGGCAAACCCCGATCCCAAACGGAATTCTAAGAACCGTCCGGTCAATTGCCGTTGCCAGCGACGGCGTAGTAGCCTTTGCGGGCTTCCACTTTATAATTCTTATCGCCGACGCGGATTTCGATTTTGTGGTACGAGCCGTCCTTTTTCGGATTCGGCGGCTGGTAGCCGATCGAGTATTGGCTGCGCATTTCGTCTTGCAGGTCCTGAAAAATATCGTCGAGCGAATTGCGGCGATCCACTTTATAAACGTGTCCGCCGGTTTCGGTCGACATGCGGCGCAATTCGCTTTCGCCCTGGCCTCCGCCGAAGGTGATGGTTCCGAAGCCTCGGCCGTAAGCGGCCGGGTCCTCGTAATCGATGCTGTAAATGATCGAGTCGGCTTTCTGCGCGGCTTCGACCGCAGCGTCGCGCGAGGTCCGGCTCCCGGTGTCGACGCCGTCGGTGATCAGCACCATCGCCTTGCGGCCGACCTCGGTTTGCAGCTTCTCATGCGCGGCCAGGTACACGGCATCGTAGAGAATCGTGCCCGCCTGACTCTGCTGCGTCGGCACCGGGCCGGGATGCAGGCCGCCGACGGGTACGCTCATGTGGAGCTGATTCAAGCCGTCTTGAAGCAGGCGCGGCGAATTGGTGTCGTCCTGAAGTAGCTCGGCTTCGGCTCCGAACTGAATCAGGAACGCAAGATCCTTTTTGCGCAGCACCTTCGAGAAGAACTGGTAGGCGGCGCGCTTCTCGATGTCGAGCAGACGTTCCTGGCTGGCGCTGGTATCCACCAGCAGGCCGATCGTCAGCGGGACATCGGTTTCGCGCGTGAAATACTTGATTTCCTGTTCCTTGCCGTCCTCGAAGATCCGGAAATCGTTCTTCTCGAGATTACCGACCAGGCCGTTGCTTTTGTTGCGAACGCTGCACAGGATATTAACGAGGTTGACTTCGACCTTGATAGTCGAGTCCTCTTGAGCCTTATCCTGTTGGGGCAGAGCGGGTACCGTTACGAAAGCCAAGGCAAGCAGAATTGGCAGGTGCTTCATAGTTAATATGATAGACGCCAAGCGTCCATTGTAAAGTGAGATGCGCGGCGCCGAGATTGAGTTCCCATTTTCCATCCATGCGAAAAGCTTTGAATCATTTGAAGAAATCCGACCCGGTGCTGGGGGCGATTATCGAGAAGGTGGGGCCGTACAGGATCGAGTATCGCGAGCCGGTGTTTCAGACTCTGGTGCGGTCGATCGTGTACCAGCAGTTACATGGGAAGGCGGCGTCGACCATTTTCGGGAGGCTGAAGGCGGCGGCGAAGGCCGATCCGCTGACGCCCGAATCGATTCTGAAGCTGCGGCCGGCACGGATGCGCGCGTTGGGATTGTCGCCGCAGAAGATGAGTTACATTCGGGAGCTGGCCCGAATGACGCGGGACGGCGAAGTCGATTTTGAACGGTGCGCGTCGCTCGAAGATGTCGCGGTGGTGGAGCATTTGACCAAGGTGAAGGGCGTCGGAGTTTGGACGGTCCACATGTTCCTGATTTTCGCGCTGCGACGAATGAACGTTCTGCCGACGGGAGATTTGGGGATTCGGGCGGCGATGAAGAAGGCGTACGGGCTCGCGGACCTGCCCAAGCCGGAGGAAATGGAGAAAATCGCGGCGGCGTGGCGGCCGTATTGTTCGGTGGCGTGCTGGTATTTGTGGAGGAGCCTCGATAACGTCGGGGCGATGTAAGGGACTTTCAAGATTTCCCGTGCAAAATTTCCCGCGCGGCGTTGTGGCCCGGGGCGCCCATGACTCCTCCGCCGGGGTGTGCTCCGGAGCTGCATAAATACAGGCCTTTGATGGGGGTTCGATAGCGCGCCCAGCCGGCTACAGGACGAAGCACGAACATCTGATCGAGGCTCATTTCCCCGTGAAAAATGTTTCCGCCGGTGATGCCGAAGCGGCGTTCGAGATCGAGCGGGGTCAGCGTCTGGCGATTCACGATGATGGAACGAATGTTGGGGCAATATTCTTCGATCACGTCGAGGATGCGTTCGGCGTAGGATTCGCGCTCGACGTCCCAGGTGGTTCCTTTGAGCGTGTAAGGCGCGTATTGTAGAAAAATTCCCATGATGTGGTGACCGGCGGGCGCAAGCGTCGGATCGTACATGGTGGGGATCGTCATCTCGATGAGCGGCGAGCGCGACGGGCGGCCGTATTTCGCGTCGTCCCAGGCGCGTTCGATGTAATCGACACTCGGGCAAATATGCATGGTGGCGCGATGCTGCGCGGCGGGCGCGCCGGGGAGCGCTTGAAATTCAGGAAGGCCGCTCAAGGCGAGATTCATTTTGAGCGACGTTCCTTCGCTGCGGAATTTGCGAATTCCATCCAGAAAATCGGGGTCGAGATCGGCGGGGTCCACCAGCTTTAGAAAAGTCCGGCGCGGATCGAGATTACTGGCGACCATTGGCGCAGGAATTTCGTCACCATTTTCGAGAATAACGCCATGGATTTTCCGTTTTTTCACCAGGATTTTTTCGACGGGCGCGCTCAAGCGGATTTGGGCTCCCGCGGCTCGCGCCGAATCGGCGATGGCGTTGGAAAGCGCGCCCATCCCGCCGCGCACGAATCCCCACAATCCGCGATGGCCATCCACGCCGCCCATGCAATGATGCAGGAGAATGTATGCCGTGCCGGGCGAGCGCGGGCCGCCGTTGGCTCCGATTACGCCGTCAGTCGCGAGCGTGACCTTCAGTTGTTCGGATTCGAACCACTGATCGAGAAAATCGGCCGCGCTTTGCGTGAAAATTTTCACGAGCGAGACGATTTCGGCGCGCGAGAGGCCGCGCATCTTGCCGGTCAGTTTCAGATATTCGGGCAGATCGAGCATGCCCCGCGGCGGAAAATGCGGCGGGGTGGTGAGCAGAAGCGATTCGGCGACGGTGGCGAGGCGTTCGAGATGCGCTTCGTACCGGGGATAGGCCTCCGCGTCGCGTTGCGAGAATTTCGCGATCTCGGCGAGCGTTTTCGCGCGATCCTGCCACATGAACAGATGCGTGCCGTCAGGAAAAGGCGAGAAGAAAGCCGGGTCCTTCGCATCGACGATGTAGCCGTAGCGGGCGAGATCCAGCTCGCGCACGACTTTTTCCTGCATGAGGCTGGAAAGATAAGCGGCGGTGGAGACCCGATAGCCGGGCCAGATTTCCTCGGTGACGGCGCATCCGCCGACCAGTTCGCGGGCTTCGAGAACGAGGACTTTTTTCCCGGCTTTGGCGAGATAGGCAGCGGCCACGAGTCCGTTATGGCCGGCGCCGATGATGAGGATGTCGAAAGGGTCGGGCACTCAAAGTTCATCATAGCGAGGCAACGCGCTCCTGGCGGATGGATGCTGCGCCGTTTGCCGGCTGCCGCTATAATTTAACCGAATGGACATTTACGACGAAATTGTGCGGCTGCGGCGGCTCGGCGAAAAATGTGCGCTGGCCACCATCGTGCAGGTGCGCGGGTCCATTCCGAGCTATGAGAGCGCAAAATTGCTGGTCCGCGAAGATGGATCCATGCTGGGCACCATCGGCGGCGGATGCGTCGAGGCCGAGGTGTGGACCGCGGCGCGTGAGGTGATCGAAACCGAAAAGCCCAAGCACCTGACGTTCAGTCTCGGACAGGATGCCGCCTATGATAACGGACTGATCTGCGGAGGGCAATTGAATATTTTCGTCGAGCCGGTGGTCCCGCAACCGCGCGCTTATATCTTCGGCGGCGGACACGTTTCGAAAAGTATTTCGCGCGTGGCGAATCTGGCTGGATTCGCGACCGTGATCATTGACGATCGCGCGGCGTTCGCGAACCAGGAACGTTTTCCGGAGGCCGACGAAACCTACGCTGAAGAGTACGAGAGCGTCTTTCCGAGATTGCCGGTGACTTCTTCGAGCTACCTGATCATCGTGACGCGCGGGCATCGCGACGACATGCGCGTGCTGCGGTGGGCGGTGACGACTCCCGCAAAATATATCGCCATGATCGGCAGCAAGCGGAAAACCATTTCGGTAGTGCACGAGCTCGAAAAAGAAGGATTCCAGCGCGAGTTGTTCGAGAAAATTTTTGCGCCGATGGGACTCGAGATCGGCGCGGAATCGCCGGAAGAAATCGCGATTTCGGTGGTGGCGGAGATGATCGCGGTGCGGCGCGCGCCGGATGCCGACTGGCGGTCCCTTTCGAAATCGATTTTCGCGCACGAAAACTTGCGAGCCCTGCTGAAGTGATCGCGGGCATCATTCTCGCCGCCGGTGCCTCCAGCCGGATGGGGAGTCCCAAAGCGCTGCTCGAATATCAGGGCGAGACATTCGTGAACCGGCTGGTGCGCGTGCTTTCGAGCGCGTGCGATCGGGTGATCGTGGTCGTCGGGTATCATGCGGAACAGATCGGCGAACGCGTCCAAGGCGCGACGGTCGTGGTGAATCCCGATCCTTCGCGAGGCCAGCTGAGTTCCTTGCAGACCGGGCTGCGGGCGGCGCCGGCGGATGCCGACCCGGTGCTGTTCACGCCGGTGGATTCGCCGTCGGTGGAGGCGTCGACGATCGCGCGCGTGGTGGAGGCGTTCCGGTCCCGCAATGCGAACACCCTGATGGTGATTCCGCGATTCCACGGCAAGCGCGGGCATCCGGTGTGCGCGGCGCGCGAGGTGATCGCCGAGTTTCTGGATTTGCCGGTGACCAGCCGGGCGAAGGAGATCGTGAACCGGCACCAAGCGCGCACATTGTATCTGGAGGTTGACGATCCGGGTGTGCTTGCCGACATCGACGATCCGGAAGCGTACCGGAAGCTGGCGGGTTCGGCGAAATGAAACGGCTGATCTGGATCGCGATGGCGCTGGTGATCCTGGCGGGCGCAGCGGCGCCGCTGTTCAAGGCGAATGTGTTTCGCCCGCCGATCGAACGCGCGCTGGAACGGGGATTGGGACGGCGCGTCGAGGTCGGCGACGTGTATTTCAACCTGTTCACCGGGCCCGGATTCACCATCGATCGCGTCACGATTCACGAGGATCCGCGCGCCGGGATCGAGCCGTTCGCCTATGTCGACGAATTGGAAGCCCGGGTTCGGCTGCTCGGGCTGTGGTCCCGGCATCTCGAATTTTCGAGCCTGCGGCTGGGCAGCGACACCAGCATAAACATGGTGAAAACGGACGCGGGTCCGTGGAATTTTCAATTTTTGTTGAGCAGCGCGCCGGCGATCACGGGACGGATGCCGTCCATCAGGATGCGCGGCGGCCGCGTGAACTTCAAGTTCGGCCAGACCAAATCGGTGTTCTACTTCAGCGATGCGGATTTCGATGTGTCCCCTTCGAGTGATCGCTCGGTGGAACTGCGATTTTCCGGCGCGCCCTCGCGCACCGATCAGGCGGCGCAAACCTTCGGACACTTTTTTGTTCGAGGAATGTGGCGCGGCCAGCAGCTAGACATGCGCGTCGAATTGGAACCTAGCGCTCTTGAGGAAGTGGCGCGGCTCCTCCATCAACACGCTCTCGGGATGCACGGGGTGGTCGCATTTGACGCGCAGCTTTCCGGACCGCCATCGGATCTGAACATCGCCGGGCAGTTTGCGGTGGACGATTTGCGCCGTAGCGACATGCCCCAGAGACGCGGCACGGCGTGGCACACCGGATATAAGGGCACGCTCGATCTGCACAACGAGCGGCTGGACCTGGCGAATGCGGCGGACCCGGCCAATGCTCCGGTCGCGCTGAAATTTCGCGCGTGGGATTTCCTGACCGCGCCGCACTGGGATGCCTCGGCGGCGGTGAAACAGATTCCGCTGGGCGCCCTGGTCGATGTCGCCAGACAAATGGGCGCGCCGCTTCCGGACAAGCTGGAGGCGGAAGGATCGGTATCGGGCGACGCGCGGTTTAGCGAACCGGAAGGATTGGTGGGACGCGTGGAGTTACAGAACGCGTCGGTCACGCTGCCCGACGCGCAGCCCTTGAAGGCCGCAAACGCCGCGCTCGAGATCAACGGACCCACGCTGACCATGGAGCCCGCTACCGTGCGCCTCGGCGAGAACGAAAGCGCGGAAGTGGAGGGGAGCTTCGCTTCCAGCGCCGGTCTTAACCTGAAGGTGACCACCCGGGGATTGAACGTCGCGGATCTGCATTCGTTCGGCCTGGGCGCGATTCCGCTGTTGCAGCAGACGCCGCAAGGCTCCTGGCATGGATGGGCGCGCTATAAGTGGTCGCCGGGCGCGCCCGGCGAATGGGCCGGCGAATACGAGTTGCAAAACGCTCGCGTCGCGGTCGACGGCTTGGCCGACCCGATCCGGATTCAATCGGCCGCGGTGGTGTCGAGCGGGGCGCGCGTGGTGGTGAGCCGGCTTCACGCCAAGGCTGGAGCCATCGCGTTCACCGGAGAGTATCGTTTCGAACCGAACGCCGCTCGTCCGCACCGGTTCCGCATTGCGATTCCGGAAGCGAGCGCCGCCGAGATCGCGCGTCTGTTCGCGCCGTCGGTAGCGCGCGAGCGGGGTTTCCTCGCCCGTACGCTCCGCCTGGGTCCCGCTCCCATGCCGGATTGGCTGAAGGCGCGGCACGCAGACGGGAATGTGTCGATCGAGTCCTTGAACGTGGGCGATTGGGAAGCGCAGATCGAAGGCGCGCGCGTGTTGTGGGATGGCTCGATGGTAAGCCTGACGCACTTGCACGCCTCGATCGACCCGGCCGAAGTGGATGGCGATCTGGCGATCGACTTATCGGACCGAGCTCCGCATTTTCGTTTCGACGGCAAAGTGCAAGGCGTCCCATACAAGAACGGTGAGCTCGATTTCGAGGGCGATCTCGATGCGGACGGCATGGGAGCGCAACTGCTGACCAGCGCACACGCGGAGGGATGTTTGAAGGGGCGCTCCATCGCGTTCACGCCGGATGCGGAGTTTCGTTCGGTGAGCGGGTGTTTTGAAATGTCGCCGGGCCCGCGATGGAAGATCACGGGCCTGGAAGTGGTGCAGGCCGGGGAAACCTACAACGGCACGGGATCGACGCAGACCGATGGCCGGTTGGTGCTGGATCTGACGAATCGAGGCAAGCAGGTCCGCTACACCAGCACGCTTGCATCGTTGGCACCCCAATAATGGCAGCCAAGGAAGCCCTTTTCTTGATGCCCATCCATAGCATCAAGTTCTCGTCCGCCAGTGTCGTATAATCAGATTGTTCGGCGCTATCGTCTAACGGTTAGGACGGAGCCCTCTCAAGGCTTAAATACGGGTTCGATTCCCGTTAGCGCTACCAATTTTTCATAGACTTACACGCCTTTTGCTCACACTTGCTCACGCAAATCCGGGATTTTTTCACGCCGTCTTCCGCGTCTTCTGTGGCTTAGCGGGCTTGGCATCCTTTTGAAACTTCTCCCAAGCCGCCGCCGCAAGGTCGTCCCGGCCCGGTAGCGCGTGAGCATAAACCGTCGCCGTGACGTGGGGGTTGGCGTGCCCCAGGCGCTTGCTTACGTCCGGTAGAGGCACGCCCGCTGCGAGAAGATGCGAGCCGTGCGTGTGGCGCAGGGTGTGGAGGCTGACGCCTGCCGGGAGTTTCAGGCTGCG
>DATHCE010000025.1:0-5616 GCA_035319685.1 Bryobacteraceae bacterium
AATACCGGCCAGCGCCAGCCCGCTGCTCTCGACAAGAATCATCCACGCAACGTCGCCGCGCCCCGCGCCGACGGCCATGCGGATGCCGATTTCGTGCGTTCGTTGCGCCACCGAGTGCGAGACCACTCCATAAATCCCGAGCGAAGCGAGCGCCAGCGCGAGCGAGCCGAAAATCGCAAGCAGTTCGACCGTCCCGCGCTGGGTTCCCAGATTCGAGCGCACATATCCGCTCATCGTATTGACATGCAGAATCGGCAGATTCGGATCGATAGCCTGAATCTGCGCGAGCACGGGCGCGATCCATGGCGCCGGATCGCCGGCGGTCCGGACAATCAGCTTGACGCGATCCGCCGCGTCGCTCACCTGCGCGAGCGGCACGTAAAGATGCGGCAGCGGATCTTCCGTCAGCGCACGATATTTGCCGTCGCCGGCGACTCCGATGATGGTGATCGGCGCGCCGCTCTCGCGGCGTAGCTGTCTGCCGAGGGGATCCTCGCCCGGAAACAGTTTGCGCGCCATGGTCGCGTTGATCACGGCGACCGGCGGGGAATTGGCGTGATCGCGATCCTCAATCGCGCGCCCGTTCCGCAGCGGAATTTGCATCGCGTCGAAATACCCCGGCGCGACGGCGTCGTAATCGATGCGGTCCGGCTGCTCGTGCTCCACGACGCGAATCTGCATCGCCCGCGCGGAAAAAATATCGAAAGGAACGTGGCTCGCGAACGTCGCCTCGTCGATTCCCTGCACCGCCGCGACCCGCTGCCGCACCTGATCGAGAAAAGCAAGCTGCTGCGCCGGCGCCCACCGCTTTTCGTGGGTGTCGATGGTAAGGAAAAATGTGGACCGCGTGTTGAACCCCGGATCGATCGCTTCGGTCCGCGCCAGACTCCCTAGAAACAGCGCAGCGGCGGCGAGCAGCACAAACGAAATCGCGATCTGGCCGGCCACCAGCAAGGAGCGGAAGCGCAGGCGGCGCCCCCTCCCTTCCCCTGAATACCCGTCTTTCAATCCGCTGATCCATTCGCCACGCGAGGCCTCCAGCGCGGGCGCAATCCCGAAGAGAACGCCCGTAAGAATCGCAACCGCGGCGGCAAATAATAAAACATTTTGATTGATCCCCGTGTTGATGACGCGCGTATAGCCGTCGCCATTCGGAATCATGTGCATGATCGCTCGCGGAGCCCACGCCGCAATCAGGATCGCCAGCAGCGTCCCCATCGCCGCCAGCAGCATGCTCTCGGTCAGGAGTTGGCGGATCAGCCGCCGCCGGCGCGCGCCGATGGCCAGCCGCACCGCCATCTCCCGCCGTCGCGCGGCCATGCGGGCGAGCAGCATGTGAGCCACGTTGGCGCAGCAGATCAGCAGCACCAGTGCCACCACCGCCATCAGAAATCCGCCGGCGGCTTCGATCCGCCGGCGCAGAAAGGTCACCGCAACGCCCTCCATCTTCACCACTCTCAACACGCGATCTTCGGGATTCAGGCGCAGATTGTGAGGTCTCGGATACTGAGCGGCCAACTGCCTGTCGATCGCCTGCAATTCGCTCTCGGCCCGGCGGCGCGAAACGCCCGGCCCGAGCCGCCCGCTCATCGCGCAGGTCTCGAGCGACCGGTCGGAGAGGAACGCGTCCGGCTCGGGCAATATCCGCGCCGCGACCCCCACCGGAATCCACGCATCGGTTTCGATCGGCACCAGCGCCCCATGAAAATTCGCGGGCGCGATCCCGATCACCACGAATGCTGCGCCGTTGATCTCGATCCCGCGCCCGAGAATTTCCGGATCCGATCCGAATCGGCGTGCCCACAGGCCGGCGCTGAGCACGATCACCTGCTGGCGCGACTCGTCGGATCGAAACACGCGCCCCAACCCGGGGCGGATATCGAAGACGCGGAAATAATTGTCCGAGACCAGCTCGGCCGAGATCTCTTCCGTCGCCGCGCCGCGTCCGAGTTTCACCATCAAAATGTCGGAGTGCAGCGCGAGATCCGTGAAGCTCCGGCTATGCGCGCGCAGATCGACATAATCCGCGTACGAGACGGGAGGAGCCTGCGCATGGTCCCCGCGCATGATCGTCACCACGCGATCCGGATCACTCACCGGCATCGGTGCGAATAGAAGTCCGTTCAACAACGTGAACACCGCGGTATTGGCTCCCATGCCGAGCCCGAGCGTCAGCACCGCGATCGCCGCAAAGCCGCGGTTCGCCGCGAAGAACCGCCAAGCGCCGCGGGCGTCCTGGCAAAAAGCATCGAAGTGTTCGACGGGCGCGGTGATGATGAGATCGGCAAGGATGTGAATCCACACACGCATTCGCGGTTCCGAGCGCATGCGGTCGCGGAACATCTGGCGGAGCTGCGCGCCGTATTCTTCGCGAAATTCCGAAGGGTAGGCGTGCAACAAGATCCGGTATAAACGTTCCGGCATCGGTCAGGCTCCTGCGAGCAGTCGCTTGCGCCGCGAAACCCGGACCAGTTGGGCGAGCCTTCGCGCTTCGGCCGACGCGGCCGCTCGCCCCGAAGCGGTCAGCCGGTAGTAGCGGCGCCGTTCCTCATCGGGCGATGCCTCCGGGCGCTCGCCGCATTCCTCGATGAGTCCCTCCGCGAGCATCCGCTTGATGGTGCCGTACAAGGTCCCGGGGCCGAGCCGCACCTCGCCGCCGGTGCGCAGCGCGATCTCCTGCATGATTCCGTATCCGTGGCGCTCCTCGTCGGCGAGCGCGAGCAGAATGTGAAAGACAGCGGGCGTCAGCGGGCTCATACGTCTGTGACCGATATATCTGTGACGGATATACTATCGCCGTTCGCGAGACGTGTCAATCGCCTCGCGAGGATCGCCGCTATTCCCCGCCGGCGATTGTGGTACACTCCCGCCAGTATGCATCGCCGAAATTTCTTCCAGCTTGCCGCCGGTTCCGCCGCCTTCGCGGCCTTTCAGGACAACGCCGTCGATCGCGCCAAAGCCGCTTCCGATTACGTCTCGGGCCGCGCTCCCGGCGAGGTCGCCGCCGACGAGGATTATTGGGCCGAAATCCGCGATTGCTTCACCGTCGATCGCAACGTGATCAATCTCAACAACGGCTACGTCAGCCCCTCGCCGCGCGTCGTCCAGGACGCCATGCGCCGCTATCTCGACTTCACCGAGATGGGACCCTGGCATACCATGATCGACAATCTCGAACACCAGATCGAGGCCGTGCGCACCCGCCTCGCCGATGTCGCCGGTTGCGACCCGGAGGAAATGGCCATCACCCGCAATGCGAGCGAGTCGCTCGAAAATGCCCAGTACGGCGTCGATCTCAAGCCTGGCGACGAAGTCCTCACGACCAATCAGGATTACCCCCGCATGCTCACCACCTTCCGTCAGCGAGAGCGCCGCGAAGGAATCGTCCTCAAGACCATCTCGTTCCCCGTTCCGCCGCCGAGCATGGATGATCTCTACCAGCGTTTCGAGCGTGCCGTCACGCCGAAAACGAAACTGATCCTGGTCTGCCACATCACCAATCGCACCGGGCAGATTTTCCCCATTCGCCGCATTTGCGACATGGCCCACGCGCGCGGCATTCCCGTGATCGTCGACGGCGCCCACGCGTTCAATCATTTCCCCTATAAATTGTCGGATCTCGATTGCGACTACTACGGCGTCAGCCTTCACAAGTGGACCTGCGCGCCCATCGGTACCGGATTCCTGTACGTGAAGAAATCGCGGATCGCGAAAACCTGGTCGCTGATGGCGTCTTCCGAACGCCAGGACAACGACATTCGCAAATTCGAGGAAATCGGCACGCATCCGGCAGCCAATCACAACGCGATCAGCCAGGCGCTGATTTTCAACGAAAACATCGGCATCGAGCGCAAGGCCGCGCGCCTTCGCTATCTCCGCGATCGCTGTGCCCACCGCCTTTCAGAAAACGCCAAGGTCAAAACCCTCCACAGCGAAGACCCGGCGCAATCCTGCGGCATCGGATTTTTAAGCTTCCGAGGAGGCGTCGACGCGCAGAAAATCCAGGAGGTGCTCTGGAAAAATCACGGCGTCATCACCGCCTACTCCCCTCATGCGGAGTACACCGGCCTGCGCATCACCCCGCACATCTACTCGACCGTCCGCGATATCGACACCTTCAGCGAGCTGGTCGAAAAAGAACTGAAGCGCGCTTGATCTATTTCGCGGCGCACGAAAAATTCGCCGCGTCGTCCGTGCTCCCCGACCCCGAATATTTCGCCACCATGGGATACGGGCACAGCGGACGCGTCCGCACCACCGCTCCACCCGCGCCGCGCCTGGTCGCGATAATCCTGTCCGGCGCGCCGCCGTTTTCCACCCACTGCTCGAGCGCGATCATCATGCTGTGATCCGCGGCAGCCGGCGCCGGCGACATCGCGCCGAAGCTGTCCGGCCCCGGACCGCCGCCGCAATGCTGCATCCCCGGAACCATGTACAGCTCGACGAATTCGGCCGCCTGCTTGCTTCCCATCTTCGAAACCACGCTCTCGTAATAATGGATCGTGTTCACCGGCGGGATCGCCGCGTCGGCCCATCCGTGATACATCAGCAATTTTCCGCCGCGATTCTTGAATGCCTTCATGTTCGGATCGGTCGCGTTGAAGATCCGCGATTCTTTATCGTCGGTGAACCTCACATCCCTGTCGAAATTCATCCTGCGATAATCCCAAGCCGCGTCCTGAAACGTCATGTCGCCGAAAAATCCGTTCGCGAACGCGAGCTGAAAGCTATTGCCCGCTGAAAATCCCGTGATCCACGCTCCCCATCCGCCCAAGCCGGTTTCGCCGCCCGGCTCGAACCCTGGAAAAAGCTGTTCGCCTTTCGAATTCTTCGGACCCGCGTAAATCTTCTGGAGCGCCGTCACCTGTGCCTCCGTCAGGCAGCCGTCGGTCGCGCCGCCCTTGCACGCAAGCGTCTGTGGATCGAAATGGCACTTGGTCGGGTCGTCGATCACTCCGTCCATCACGCCGTCATTCGCGTCGCACGCCGCAACCGCCGCCGTTTCGATCAGCTTCAGCTTCGCCGGAGGAATGTAGCCTGCGTCTTCAAGCGCCTGTGCATTCCAAACGAAACCCGCCAGGTGATGCGTGATGAAATTCGCCGGCGCGCCCGCGATGATTCCGTCGTAATCCGCCGGATACCGCTGCGCTTCCATCAGCGCCTGCCGTCCGCCATTCGAGCAACTGCTGAAATACGACCGCTTCGGCGCACCGCCGTAAAACGCCGCGACGATCGCCTTCGATTTCTCCGCCGTCTCATGAATGGCGCGATATCCGTAATCGACGATTTTTTCGTAATGCCCCAGCGCCCACGATCCATCCGTCACCCCGCCTTGATGACCGGTGTCGGTCGACGACGCGACGTATCCGTTCGCCACAGCTTCCCCGAGCGCCGTGTACCCGATCGACCCCGCGAATCCGCCGTTGCCGACGCCCAGATATTTTCCGTTCCATCCCGCCACCGGCAGCCACACTTCGAACTCGATATGTGAATCGGCCGTCGGAGCGATCACGCCCTGCACCCTGCAAAACTCCGGCGTCGTCTTGTAAATCGCCGCTTTGGGCCCCGAGGGAGGAGTAAACTCGCCCGCCGCCACAATCGTCGCCGAGCTAATCG
>DATHCE010000026.1:0-31118 GCA_035319685.1 Bryobacteraceae bacterium
TTATTTTCTTCTGGGCCGCGCGGATGATCATGCTCGGAATCGAAATGACGGGCGAGATTCCGTTCCGCCAGGTGCACATCCACGGCCTGGTGCGCGACGCGGAGAAGCAGAAGATGTCCAAGACCAAGGGAAACGTCATCGATCCTTTGGTGATCAATGAGAAGTACGGCACCGACGCCGTTCGCTTCGGGCTGTTGGTGGCGGCCGCACCGGGAAACGATATCGCGTTGAGCGAAGAAGTGATGCAAAGGGGGCGCAATTTCGCGAACAAAATCTGGAACGCGTCGCGATTGTTGTTGTCGAAGCCCGATGGCGGCTCAAGCGAGCCGTTTTCCACCACCGATCGCTGGATCGGATCGCGGCTGAACGCGGCGGCGGAGCTCGCGAATCGCGCGTTCGAACATCATCGGTATCACGAAGCCGCGGATGCGATCTGGACCTTTTTCTGGGACGAATTTTGCGACTGGTATCTGGAAAGCAAGAAATCGGAAGGGACTTGGGATTACGCGTTTCGTGTTTACGACAAGGCTCTGAAGCTGCTGCATCCGATCATGCCGTTCGTGACGGAGGAACTGTGGCACCGCCGCGGAAACCAGGGCTCGATCGCGGTGGAACGGTATCCGCAATTCGACCCCGCGCTCGCGGCGCTGGAGATCGAGCGCTCCATGACGCTTCAGCAAGAGATCATCACCGCGACGCGGGCGCAACGTGCGGATCATAAGATCGATAAGAAGACCAGACTGACGGGCGTGTTGTCCACGTCGCAGCCGGTGGATCCGGCGCAGATCGCGGCGAGCACCAATACGGAATTTCAGGTCCAGCCGGCCAGCGGACCGGGGTTCACGATTCAAATCGCGTTTCCCGAGAATGCTGCCGCAGCCGAAGACCATCACTCGCGCCTTCGCAAGGAAAATGAGCAGCTCGAAAAGGTGATTGCGAACTCCAAGCGTCAGCTGGAAAGCGAGGATTTCGTTCGCAAGGCTCCGGCGAAAGTGGTGGATTCGATTCGCGCGAAGCTCGCAGAGTATGAAGCGACGCTAGCGAAAAATCGCGCCGCGCTGGGTTAGAAATGATGATGCATCCTGATGTTAAACGCACGGTCAAAAACGCGCTGGCGGAAGATATCGGGCCGGGCGACATTACGACGAACGCGTGCATCCCCGCGTCGTTACAGGCCGAGGCGCGATTTATGGCCAAGCAGGATCTGACGCTCGCCGGCGTGGAACTCCTGAGGCTTCTGTTTGACGGCTCGCAAATCTTCAAACGCAGCGGCGAGACCGCGGCGAGCGGGGAGCAGATCGCTTTGGTGCGCGGACCCGCGCGAATGTTGCTCGCACGCGAGCGCGTCGCTTTAAATTTTCTGCAACGATTATCAGGAATCGCTACGCTTGCGGCGAGCTACGTTCGTGCTGTTAAGGGAACCGGCGTCCGGATTCTGGATACTCGCAAGACCACTCCGGGCCTGCGCGTTTTAGAGAAAATGGCCGCGGCCGCGGGCGGAGTCGTCAATCATCGCATGGGCCTATACGACGCTGTGCTGATCAAAAATAATCACATTCGCCTGGCGGGTGGAGTTCGCGCCGCGATCGAGCGGGCGCGGGTGACTCGAAAACCGATCGAAGTGGAAGTGCGCACGCGTGTTGAAATCGGCGACGCGCTCGATTGCGGCGTGTCGCGCGTGCTGCTCGACAACATGACGCCCGAACAGGCGGCGATCGAGATCCGCTTCATCGATCATCGCGCCGAAACGGAAATTTCAGGTAACGTGACGCTCGAAAATATTCGCGCCTACGCCGAGGCTCGGCCGGATTTTATTTCGTCGGGATCGATTACGCATTCGGCCGTCGCGGTGGATATCAACTGCGGAATTTATGCCCTTTGATGTCGAAATGGTTCGGGCGGCGTTTCCGGGACGCCGCATCGAATGGTTCGCGAGCGCCCCTTCGACGATGACCATCGCGGCGCAACTGGCCCGCGAAGGGTGCGCGCCGGGAACCGTGGCGGGCGCGGACGAGCAATCGGCGGGCATGGGACGTCACGGCCATTCGTGGCACTCGAACGCGGAGGCGGGATTGTATGTTTCCATCGTGCTGCGCCTGCCGGTCGGATCGAACGCGCTGCCGGTGGTGATGCTCGCCTTGGGGCTCGCGGCGCAGGAAGCGATCGCGGAAGTTTCCGGCCTCGCCGCGGATTTGCGCTGGCCGAATGACGTCATGATCGGCGGGAAAAAATGCGCGGGAATTCTGGCGCAGCTTGACGGCCCGGCGATTGTGGCGGGCATCGGGATCAACGTGAATCACGAAGAATTTCCGGACGGCATTGCGCCGCTGGCGACGTCGCTGCGGCTGGCCGGCGCAAGCGTTGCGCGCGAAGATTTGCTGATCGAATTACTGCGGGCGATTGACGACGCTTGTGAAATGATGATCGAGCGCGGAACACCGGCGATTCTCGAAGCGTTCGCTCGCGCGTCGAGCTACGCCGCCGGACGGCGCGTGCGCTTCGAGCGCGATGGAGCGATGATCGAAGGAGTCACGCGCGGGCTCGACGCGTCGGGATTTCTGCTCGTGCGCGAAGACAACGGAAAGGAAACGACGATTTTCGCCGGCGGGGTTCGCCCGGCATGATTTGTGCTCGAATCGGAAGCTGCAATGGCTGCGGCTGATCTTATGCAAGCGGGTTTATTCGTGCTCCTTCGTGGCTGAAAATTACTTCAACTATTTCACCGAAGTCGAGGAACATTTCCAGCGCGCGCGCGGCACCGGGTTGTTCCTGCTTTCTCCGCTCGATTGGGCGCTGATCGAAACCTGGAAGAACGCGGGCGTTCCGCTCGAAGCGATTTTGCGCGGCATCGATCAGGCGTTCGAAAAATGGCGCAAGCGTCCGGCGAGGTCGCGCGTCCACATGGTGAACTCGCTGGCGTATTGCTCGCAAGCGGTGACCGAGGAAGCGCAGGTGATGGCCAACGCAACGCCGGCGGTTGCGAAAGTTGCCAAGGCCCCGTTCAGCCTCGACGATGTTCGTGAATTTGTCGCGCGAAACGCGGCGAAGCTGCGCAAGGCCGGGCGTGAGGACGTGGCCGCGTCGCTCGATGCGCTCGATCTGGACGCGCTCTATTCCGATCTCGAACAATTGGAGCAGCGGCTCACGGCGATCGAAGAAAGAATGATCGCGCATTTGCGCGCAGCGGCGAGCGAGGAAGCGCTGTTTGAAGCGCGGCGCGCGCTCGATCGCGATCTGAAGGCGTATCGCGGCAAAATGACGGCGGAGCAGCTCGCCATGCTCGAACGGCAATTCCTGGAACGGCGGTTGCTCGAATCGGCGGGCCTTCCGCGCTTGAGCCTGTTCTATCTTTGCTAAAGTAAATCCCCATGAAATACGTTGCGGCAATTGCCTTGCTGCTGCTGGCTGGATGCGCGGCTCATCAGCCGGCGTGGGACAAAATGGACGTGATGGTTCCCGCGCGCGATGGCGTTCGGCTGCACACGTTGATTTTCATTCCACATAAGGCCACCGAAAAACTGCCGTTCCTGATCGAGCGATCGCCTTACGGTTTCGACAACGGCCGCGCCGAACCGGCGCTGAAGACGCGCTACAAACAGCTCGCCGACCAAGGATTCATCTTTGTGTTTCAGGACATTCGCGGCCGCTATCAATCCGAAGGCGCGTTCGTGATGCAGCGTCCGGTGCGCGATCCCAACCAGCCCGGTTCGATTGACGAAGGCACCGATACCTACGACTCGATCGACTGGCTGCTCAAGAATGTCCCCAATAACAACGGCCGCGCGGGGCTGCTCGGGATCTCGTATGGAGGATGGCTCACCGCGATGGCGCTGATCGAGCCCCATCCGGCGCTCAAAGCCGCGAGCGAACAGGCATCCCCGGCGGATATGTTTCTCGGCGACGATTTTCATCACAACGGGGCTTTTCGTCTGAGTTACGGATTCGAATACGTGGCGCGCATGGAAACCGGGAAGACGCAGTATCGATTCAATTTCGACAAGCACGACACGTTCGATTGGTTTTTGTCGCTGGGACCGCTTTCGGAAATCGACGAGCGCTATTTTCACGGCGAGAAGCCGACGTGGGAGAACTTCGTCAATCATCCGAACTACGATTCCTTCTGGCAACAGCAAGCCGTGAATCTGATCTTGAAGAAGACCACGGTGCCGAACCTCAACGTCGCGGGCTGGTGGGATCAGGAAGATTACTACGGTCCGATGAAGATTTACGAGACGCTCGAAAAAAATGACGCGGGTCACAGGAATTACTTGGTGGTGGGGCCGTGGCGTCACGGCGGATGGGGCGGCGAGGGGAAAAATCTGGGGCCCATCGATTTCGGCGGCGATCAGTCGGAATATTTCCGCGAAAAAATCGAAGCGCCGTGGTTCGCCTATTGGCTGAAGGACAAAGGTGAGATGGATCAGCCCGAGGCGATCGCGTTCGAGACCGGCCGCAACACCTGGGAGCGATACGCTGCGTGGCCTCCTACGGAGGGAATCCGGATGCGAAAGCTGTATACGGCGGCATCGGGCGCGCTCACCTTCGATGCGCCGCGCGACAGTTCCGACGATGCGTTCGACAGCTACTGGAGCGATCCTGCTCATCCGGTACCGTATCGTCATCGTCCCATTCCGCCGACGTATTCTAACAATTCCGGCTGGACGACGTGGCTGGTGGAGGATCAGCGCTTCGTCGATCAAAGGCCGGATGTGGCCAGCTGGTCGACGGCGCCGCTGGCCGACGACACCATCATCGCGGGCGACGTTGTGGCGCACGTGTTTGCATCGACGACGGGCAGCGACAGCGACTGGATCGTGAAGCTGATCGATGTGTATCCCGAAATTGACGACAAGCTCCCCGGTTATGAATTGATGATCGACAACGAAGTATTCCGCGGCCGGTTCCGCAACAGCTTCGAAAAGCCGGAGCCGATGGAGCCCGGCAAGGTGTACGAGTACCCGATCGATATTCATTCGGCGAATCACGCGTTCCGCCGCGGGCATCGCATCATGGTGCAGATCCAGAGCACCTGGTTCCCGCTGATCGATCGCAATCCGCAGACCTATGTCGAAAATATTTTTCGTGCGCCGGCGCCGGCGTATCGAGCGGCGACGCAGAAGATTTACCGGTCGGCGAAATATCCCACCTATGTGCAATTACCCGTCGTGTCGCGGTAGCAGGCGGAGCCGGGCAAATCGCCACGCGCTGAATTCATCGGAGTTTCATTTGATCGCGGAGTTTGACCGGTTGTAAACTAAAGGTGTCAGGTGGAGGTGGGTCTTCTCGAGTTGCCTTCTCCCTAAGAAACGTTTGCCGGGATTGCCCGCCGGCGTGATTCGCGCCGCGGGGAAGGCAATTTGCGCCCTGTTCAACCTCATCTTGCCAGATGAGTGCCGCGTCTGCGGCGAAACTCTCCGCGAGGTTTCGCGCATTCCCGTTTGCCGCCGATGCCTTCGCGAGCCCGCCCCCATGCGGGCTGAATTTTTTTGTGTCGCCTGCCGCACGCCGTTCCTGAATCGATTTCCGCTGGATGAATCGGGCCGCTGCGCATTGTGCCGCGCCGGTTACACCGGATTCGACGAAGCGTATTCCTACGGATCGTATGAAGGCGCGCTGCGCAAATTGATTCACGTGTTCAAGTATGACGGCGTGCAGCCATTAAAGCGCCCGCTGGGAGATTTTCTCGCCATAGCGCTGCCGCGCGAACGCGAGTTCGATCTGATTGTGCCCATGCCGCTGCATTGGCGGAAACGATGGCAGCGGCGTTTCAATCAGTCGGAATTGCTGGCGATGGAGATCGCGCGCCGATGGGGTGCGCCGGTGCGGAATGTGGTCCGGCGGAAACGCGCCACCCAGCCGCAGGCCGGGCTCACCCGCGCGAAACGCCGCGCCAATGTGAGCGGCGCGTTCGAGGTGAAAACCCGTTTGCCCGGATTGCGCGTGCTTCTGGTGGACGATGTGCTGACCACCGGAGCGTCGGCCGGCGCTTGCGCGCGGGCGTTGAAACGCGCCGGCGCCGCGCACGTGACGCTGGTCGCGCTGGCGCGCACGGATCGCCGGTCGAGTGTGCCGGATCAACCGGAGGAATCAGGAGCAAAACAGGAGAACGTCGCGCCGGTCGCGGCCGCGGCGGGAGGTAGTCTCGCATGATTGCTAATCATCATGAGCGTCTGCATAGGCCGGTACTCGTGCTGAACTCCAGTTACGAGCCGATCAACGTGTGCGCGGCGCGGCGGGCGCTGGTGCTGGTGCTGAAGGGCGTCGCCGCGGCCGAAGAACACGGAACGGCGCAGGTGCATTCGGCGCGGCAGGCGATTCGCGTGCCCAGCGTGATCCGGCTGCTCGAATACCGGCGCATTCCGCACCAGACGCGGTCCCTGTCGCGAAAAAACATTTTGATGCGAGACCGTTTTACCTGCCAGTATTGCCTGAAAACCTTCAATTCGGGCGAGCTGACGCTCGATCACGTGGTGCCCCGGTCGCGGGCGGGCGAGACGACCTGGGAGAATCTCGTGGCGTGCTGCCATCCCTGCAACAATCGCAAAGGAAGCCGCACGCCGGAGGAAGCGGGCATGCGGCTGGCGCGCGCGCCGCGTCCGTTCAGCCTGCATACCAGCCGGCATCTGATGCGGTTGCTCGGCAAGAGCGACGATCAGTGGCGGAAGTATTTGTTTTATTGAGAGAGTTTCTTGCGTTCGCACCCTGTTAGAACAGGAACGACGGTATCGAAACGCGGAGCCCTTCGATTTCGGCGCTGTTTGGGAGCCTGACGGTGGTGGTCGTCACTCGTCTCGAAGAGCAGTGCGGGGGATTGGTCGAGCCGTAGCGATTATCTTCGCGCGATCAGCACTCGCGACGGATAGCCCGACTGGCGCACCGACTGCGTCAGTTCAATTTTCATTCCCGATTCCTCGATCAGCTTCGGAACCGCGTGATCCACCTGGCGTCCCCAAAACGCGGGCGCCAGTCTGCCGGCGACGCCGTAAAGGCGATTGAAGATTTTCGCGTTCTGGCCGATCACCACCAGGGCGAAGGTCCCGTTGGCGCGAAGCACGCGGCGGATTTCGCGCAGCGTCAGGCTGATATCGTCGTGCGCGAGAAGCTCGAAAAGATAGCAGCAGACTACGGCATCGAAACTCGCGTTCTGGAACGGCATGCTGCGGACGTCGACGGCTCCGCAGTGCGATTGCGCTTTCGGAAATTCGCGGCGCGCGCGATGCTGCGTGCGCGCGGCCATGTTCGGCGAAAGATCCAGGCCGAAGGTCTCTCCTTCCGGGTTGGTGCGGATCAGCCGCCGGAACATTTCGCCCGATCCGGTGGCGACCTCCAGCACGCGCATCCCGTTGCGGATTCCGGCGTGCTTCAACGCGCAGGCGTGCGCGCGCGAATGAAAAAAGAACGTGCTCGCCGGATACACGGACGCGATCAGATCGTAAATGCGGCGCGTGCGCCGGGCGATCGTGCGCGGCATCTGGTCCGCGCGGGGCATGAGGAGAGAATAATTAAGGTCGCTCAAACGGGGCTCCACCTAGTATTAAACAACTCCGTTACCGGCCGCCGCCTCCGCCACCACGGCGCCGCTCGCCTGTTCGGGCAATTCGATTCCGGTACTGGTTCCTTCGCCGGGACGACTATCGATCCACATCTTGTAATCATCGCCGAACAGGACCTTCAGCCGCTCGTTCACATTGTTGACTCCAATGCCCTGTTCAAACAGAGTCGCCAGCTTCGCTTCCGCAATTCCCACTCCATCGTCCTCGACCAGAATCTGAAGGCGGCGGCCGATCATGCGGCTGCGGACGCGCACGGTACCGCCGTCAACTTTGTTCGACAGGCCGTGACGGATGCTGTTTTCCACCAGCGGCTGCAATAACATGCTGGGGACCAGCAAATCGAGCGTGGCCGGATCGATTTCCTTGACGAAACGGAGCTTTTCGCCGAAACGGACGATTTCGATGGCGACGTAATCGTCGATGAAAGAAAGCTCCTCGCCGAGCGACGTCAGATTCTCCTGCTGGCGCAAAAGACGGCGCAAGATTTTCGACAGCTTGTACACCACCTGGCGAGCCTGATCGGGATCGCTGCGAATCAGGGACGCGACCGAATTCAGCGTGTTGAACAGGAAATGCGGATTGATCTGGCGGCTGAGCGCGGACAGGCGCGCCTCGTTCAGCCGCAACTGCTGCTGCTCGAGTTTCTTCTCATTGCGGTTGCTGTTCCAGATCTTGATGGGCAAGGCCGTGGCGAAAAGAGTGGTCGCGTACACGGCGACGATCATCCACGGCCCGTCGTTCCAGTTCCGTTGCAGCGCGAATACTCCTTTATTCGGAAAATGCAGGGCGATGGTCGCACGGAGCAGTTCGGCCAGAAGAATCACCAGGACGCACACGAGGCTGAAGACCGGAAGGCGCAGATCGCGGCGGCGAACCAATCGCCACAAACTCAGATCCGGGAACGGGGAAAACTGCCAGATGGCTTCTTTATCGGGCGCGACGTCGCGGAGCAATCCGCCCAGCAATCCGACCGCGGCGAACAGCAGCATGGAAAGCAGTTCGTGATGAAACATCGCCGGAATCGAGATCAGCACGCCGGCCAGCAGACCGGTCACGTAACCTCCCAGAATCCCCATGACGAGGCTGCCCTCGAGACCGAGGTCGAGCGCCTGGTAGGAGTCGGGATTGGCGACGCGCGCCGCGACGCCGGCCGCGAAAATGACGGCGCACACCAGCGCCATCTGCACGCGCTGGGCGAGCGTCCGTTCTTCCCGCATCAGCATCCGCTGAAAACGGCCGCTGCGCGTCAAGATGCTCGCAAGCGAAGCCGCCACGGCGAGCTTCACGAGCAGAATCACCAGGTGTTGTTGGACCATCTGTACTTAAAACACGTACATTATAATGATAGTACCCGCCCGAACATGCCCCGGAAAAACCAGTTGCGCAAGGTTGCAGAGGCCGATTTCCCTTCGCGCTTCGGGCATTTCCGGATTTACGGCTTCGAAAACGACGAGGAAGAGGCGGTGGCTCTGAAGATGGGCGACATCGAACGCGGCGATCCGCCTCTGGTGCGAATCCATTCGCAGTGCCTGACGGGCGACGTTTTTCACAGCCTGCGCTGCGACTGCCGGGCGCAACTGGAGCTCGCGATCGAATCCATCGCCCGCGAAGGCCGCGGGGTGCTCATTTACGAGAATCAGGAAGGCCGCGGGATCGGTCTGTTAAACAAATTGCGGGCTTATGAGTTGCAGGACCGCGGCGCGGATACGGTGGAAGCGAACGAGCAGCTCGGCTTCGACGCGGATCTGCGCGGGTACGAGCTCGCTGCGGATATTTTGCGGTTCTTCGGGCTGGGCAAGGTCCGGCTGATGTCGAATAATCCCGAAAAAATTCAGGCGCTCGAAAGTGCGGGCGTCGAAGTGACGGAACGCGTGCCCTGCATCGTCGCGCCGGTCGAATCGACCGAAGATTATCTACGTACTAAGAAGGAAAAGCTCGGTCATCTGCTCGATCCGGTCTAAAAAAGACCAATTTATCGAAATATCAGGCCCCGCCTTGACAGCCGCTCGCTTTCCGCGATCTCCTTTCCAATATTTATTGGAGGTACCTCCGCCGCGTTATCGATCGCGGATCTCGCTCACCTCTGGTACGTTGCGCGAAAGAGCCTCGAGGACTTCCGCGTGCGGTGGGCTGGTTGCTCAAGTGAGTGCGCCAACCTCTCTGCCTCGAAGATACGCGAAGGTTTCGAGCAACGCGATCCGGCGAAAACGCGAAGTCGTTCAAATCAGGTGCGAAAAAGAATCGATTCTTTATCGAACTGGCGCGTGGCAATGAAGAACGCAATGCCGGCGTAAACCAGATTCGCGGCGAGCGCGATGGCGAAGTTGATCATCGAGAGGTCGCCGCGCAGAATGGCACGAATCACCATGCTCGCGTTGAAGATGGGGATCAGGCATAGCGTCGGCGTCAGCTCCAGGCCGGGAAGACCGCCGAGCAAAGCGGGAAAAATGACCACCAGGGCGAGCGGCGTCAGGTAACTTTGGCCTTCCTTGAAGCTGCGCGCGAACAACGCGATGGCGAACATCAGCGAGGCCGCGAAGATGGTCATCGGGATCAAAGTGGCGGCGATCAGCGCGACGGAGCCCGCGTCGAGAGGGATGGGTCCCATGACGCGCTGCAGCTGTTCTGACCGGCCCCCCATGCGGGTTCCCTTAAGCGAATACACCAGGCTGGCGAGGGTGAGCGCGGCGGTGAGAAAGATCGCGGTCATCGCGGCGAGCGTCTTGCCCATCACGATTTCCTGGCGGCCGGCGGGCGAGGCGAGAAACGCTTCGAGGGTTTTGCGCTCCTTTTCCCCGGCGGTCATGTCGATCACCGGATACATTCCGCCGGTGAACATCAGCAGCAACAGGATGTAGCCAAGCATCGTGCCCCAAATCGAGCCCGCCATTTTGCGCTCTCCAGCGACATTGGTCCGCTGGATGGTGAAGGGCGTGAGCACGGATTCGTCGATCGCGGAAGCGCGGAGGCTTTCGCGGATTCTGCGATCGCGCAATTCGGTGAGAACGGTGCGGATTTTATCGGCCGCCGCGCTGGACGTCGGGTTCGAGCTATCGACATAAATGCGAATCTCAGGCGGCGTTCCCGGGACTTCTTCGACGGCAGCCGCCACCACTTTATTTTCGACGGCGGATTTCAGATCATCTTTTGCGGAGATTTGCAACCCGGTTTTTTCGAGAGCGTCTCTCAGCGAAGGCGTCGAGACGCGCACGGCGATCCCCATGGATTTCGCTTCGGTCTCGGAGCGTTGTTCCATGCGCTCCATCACCCGCGTGATCACCTGGAACAGGAGCGGGAACACGAGCAACGGAACCACCAGCATGCTGATCAGCGTCCGGCGGTCGCGGAGCAAGTCGAGCATTTCTTTCCGGTAGATCGCGTGAATGATGGGCAGCCGCATGCGTCCTCTATTGATCGGGCGGGTATCCGAGCAGGTCCAGAAAAATTTCGCGCAGGCGATGTTTACCGGTAGCCTCGCGCAATTGCTCCATGGTTCCGGTCATTTTCAGATGGCCGTCGCTGATGACGGCGATGCGATCGCACAGATATTCGGCTTCCTCCATCACGTGGGTGGAATAGAGGATCGATTTGCCGGCTCGTCTGGCATTGACGATGGCGGATTCGATGGTACGGGCGGTGGGGACGTCCAGGCCGGAGGTGGGCTCGTCGAGAATCAGGATGGGCGGATCGTGAAGCATGGTGCGCGCGATGGCGGTTTTCTGTTTCATGCCTGTCGAAAGCCTGTCGGTGCGGACATCGGCGAAGCTGTGCATGTCGAACAGGGTCATCAGCTCGTTCATGCGTTCGAGCCGAACCGGCGCATCCATGCCGTTCAGTTTGCCAAAAAAATCCAGAATTTCGCGCGGCGTGAGGCGGGCGTAGAGACCCATGTCGCCCGACAGAAATCCGATCCGCGCGCGGACCCTGGCCGGGTCGCGGTTGATGTCGAAGCCGTTGAGTTCGGCGGTTCCCGAAGAGGGCTTGAGGAGGGTTGCGAGCAGCCGCAAGGTGGTGGTTTTCCCGGCGCCATTGGGACCGAGCAAGCCGAATACTTCGCCTTCACGAACTTCGAAGCTGACGCGATCGACGGCGAGTTTGGCCCCACGCTTGGAATCGTCAAAGGATTTCGAAAGCTCCCGGACCTGAATCATGCGCGCAATTCAAGAGTCTACAGGATATTGACGGCGCGCGCCGCCAGAATCGCGATGGTCGCGAGCGAAATGAGGGCCTGGATCATCATGAGAGCCTTCGCCCATCGCGAAAGGATCGGAACATCGGTGGGCGAGAAGGCAGTGCTGGTGTTGAAGGCGAGGAACAGATAATCGATGAAGCCGGGACGCCAGTGATCTTCGCCCATTTCGCGGCGCAGTCCGGGGTCGAGCATCATTTGCGGAAAAAGAAACGCGCCATCGGTGTGGGAAACCTGGAGGTCGCGCTGGGCGGGTCCGCCGGCGTCGAGCCGCCAATACCAGCACGCGAACACCAGCAGATTCGAAATCCACAAAGCGCCGGCGGCGTGCAGCAGTTCGAGCGGCGTCTCTTTGTGCGACGGCAGACGCGCGACCAGCAGGACGAGCGACGCGATCAGGGCGAGCGTAACCACGCCGCTCGCGCAGTAGCCAAGCGCCCGGCTCACTTTGAAATACCCGGTGCGTTGAGAAATCAAGGCGGGAGTCACCAGAATAAACACCAGCGCGAACACCAGCCAATCGGGCCCCACGGTGAGCGCCGGAGGCAACGCATAGTAGAGCGCGCTGGTGGCCAGAAGAGCGATGGCGGCGGGCCATCGGGGCTCGGCCGGGATACGGGTTTGGGTCGGCATTTTTCTATTCTGGCTTGACTTGCCGGGTGCGGGCACGGAAGCGTACACTAAGGACCCATGAGCCCAGCAGACCAGTGGTATTATCTGGAGGGGTCGGAGACGCGAGGCCCGGTTCCCTCGGCGCAGATCGCGCAGCTTATCCAATCGGGATCGTTGAGCCCTGCGACGCAAGTGGCGCAGGCGGGTTGGCCGCAATGGAGCGCGGCGTCGACCGCGTTGGCGCATCTGCTCGGCCCACGGCCCGCTCAAGCTCCGGCTGTGGGGCCACAACTGGTTCCGGCGCCGGTGGAAGAGCCGATTTATGCGATCCGGGTTCAGTGCGTTTCGGGACCGGACGCGGGCAAAGCGTACATGATCGGCGTCTCGGAAGTTTCGCTCGGCCGGGTGTCGGGGCTGGGACAGAACGATCCGCAGGTCGCGGAAAATCACGTGGTGCTGAGTTGGCAGAACAACGTGATGCACTTCCGTGCGTTTCCCGGAGCGAAGCTGAAAGTGGCGGGCGTGGAGGTCACGCAGGGCGCGCTTTCCAACGGACAGCAGTTCCAGATGGGCGCGTCGACGTGGCAGGTGGGGACGGCGCCGGTGGAGCTGACCAACCTGCTGGGGTCGCTCGCAGCGCGGCTCAACAAGCTGACCAGCACGGAAAAGCTGGAAGGATTCAGCCTCGCCACGATGTTTTCGGAGGTGTTCAAGGCTCGCAAACCGGGCGAGATCGAAGATTATTTCGTAGTGGGAACGTCGAAGACCACGCCGCCGCTCGATGAAGTGGAGACGGGCTGGCCCAAGCCCTGGTTCTTCATGCGCGTGCTGATTTTTTTCCTGGTGGTGTATTTGCTGCTTTCCAAGACCATCGATGCGTTCGGGAATCCGCACGAAATTCCGGGGCTGATTATTCTGGGAGCGCTGGCGGTGCCGCTCGCCACCGTATTTTTGTTCTGGGAGCTGAATACACCGAAAAACGTGAGCCTGGTGCAGGTCCTGATGCTGGTGTGTTTGGGCGGCGTGATTTCGCTGGTGTTCACGGAGATTGTCGACCGGATTTCAAACCTCGGCTGGCTGGGGAATCCAAGCGCGGGAATTGAAGAAGAAGTCGCGAAGCTGCTGGCGGTGGTGCTGGTGGCGCGCAGCATCCGATACAAATACATTCTGAACGGGCTGGTGTTGGGCGCGGCGATCGGGTGCGGGTTCGCGGCGTTTGAAACCGCGGGCTACGCGTATTTCAACGGGTTCCTGACCGGCTTCATGTACTGGGTGATGCATCATCTGGATACGCTGCAAAAGTTCAATCCGGACGACATCGACCTGATCCGGTCGGCGGCGTCCGACATCAGCCGGCAGGCGTACCCGCTGATGTTCTCGAGCATCGAAACGCGATCTTATCTGGCGCCGTTCGGCCACATCGCGTGGACAGCGATTTCGGCGGGCGCGCTGTGGCGGGTGAAGGGAGCGCAGCCGTTTCACTTCAAAATGCTGGTCGAGCCGACGTTCCTGCGCGTGTTCTTCATTCCCGTCGTGCTGCACATGGCCTGGGATACGAATCTGATTCAGGGCCAGCAACCGGTGGTGCGCAACGCGCTGCTGTTCGGGCTCGGCGTGATCGCGTGGTACGTCGCGTTCCTGCTGGTGCAGCAGGGGCTGAGGCAGATCAAGCAAGCGCAACTCGAACAGACGCGCACCGATTACACGCGCACGCGGGAAGTGCTGACCACCACGGGCCGATTCCGCGCTCAGGGGTCGGCGGTGCTGTGAGGGGGGCGCTCCGGGCAGATTTAGTGGAAATGCGTTTTCCAGATTTTGACGAACGCGATGAGCGCGGCCGGCTCGCGCTTGCCGGCCGCCAGACGGATCCATTCGAATCCGGCCCATAAGAAGTAGATGAAGGTCACCGGCTTGGCCGCGGCGGGGATCGCGAAGGGGATCAGGTACAGGATGAACAGCGCGGCCGCTTCCCACCACGCGAGTTCCATTTTGATCAGGAATATCATGGCCACCAGGGCCTGGCCGAGGGTCATCAGCAGCTCGAGACGCTGCTGCGCATTGAGCGGGATTTCCGCGGCGTGGCCGACGCTCGCCGAATAAACCACCGGCAGCATGGCGATGAGCAGCGTCCACTGATTGATGTTGCTCGACACCATGTTCATCAGGGCCATGGGCGCGCGCTCGACGGTGCGGGCAAAATAAACGGTCGACGCCATTTCCGGAAATTCGGATACGATCGGCGCGACCCATTGCACAAAGACGAAGCTGGGGACGCCGAGCAAGGCCGAGATGGAGAGCAGGCTCATGGCGAAGGGATCGGCCGAGTAGTAAATCATCAGGCCGCCGGCCAGAAACAGCGCGGTGATCACGCCAATGCGGACGGGGCGGCGCGATTTGACGATCGATCGCGGGATGATTTCGAGTTCGTCGATCGATTCCGGCTCCTCCGGCGGCAGCTTGCTGAGGATGAACAGATAGGCCGAATAGATGATGACGAGAAGGATCGCATCGAATAGCGTGATGGTTCCTTTCGCGGACAGGACCGCGATATAGAGGAGCGCGGCCAAAAGGCCGATCACTTCGACCGCGTGATGTTCGTCGAGCCGGATCCGGCCGAGCCGGGTTTTGTGCCGGCGGCGATGAAAGAATGCGGCGGTGAAATAAATCACCGGCCATCCGAATCCCGTGAGCAAGCGAAGCGCACCGGTGAGATTGGCGAGCAGCAGAGGGACCTGTTGCCTCCACGCGAAGACCGCTTCGACGGCGAATTCGGGAAGGGTCTGCATCCAGGCGAGGATGGCGAGCGCGAAACCTTGCGCGACGAAATACTGCGCGGATTCGGCGGCCCAGGTGATCATCAGCGCGGCAATAAGAATCGCGGGAGCAGCCCAGGCAATGGTGGATGGGGGAACCTCGCGAAGGGGCGCGACGAAGAACAAGAAGAGAAAAAATGCGGGGTAAACGTTCCGTTGAGGCAACAGGCCCATGGTACAACGAACGTATGGCCAGCTTTCGTGTGGAGACTCCACAACGAACCTACCAGGCGATTGTCGAGCGCGGGAGCATCGCCCGGGTTGCGGAATTTGTGCCGCCGCGTGCGGGAAAGCTGTTCGTCATCACTACCGGGGACGTTTGGAGCCTGCACGGCGCGGCCATCGGGCGGGCGATCCAGGAACACGGGCATGAAGTTTTGTTCTTTCCCGGGGGCGAAGCGCGCAAGCGGCTGAGTGAAGTGGAAGCGCTGGCGGAAAAAATGATGGCGGCGGGAGGCGACCGGTCGAGCATCGTGATCGCGTTCGGCGGAGGGATCGTCAACGACGTGGCGGGATTCCTGGCGGCGATTTTCATGCGGGGAATTCCGGTGATTCAGGTGCCGACGACGCTGCTCGCGCAGGTGGACGCGGCGGTGGGCGGCAAGACGGGCGTGAATCTGGTTGCCGGAAAGAATCTGCTCGGCAGTTTTCATCAACCGCTGGTGGTGCTGATCGATCCGGACGTTTTGTCGACCTTGCCGGCGCGCGAATATCGCGCGGGACTGTACGAGATCATCAAATGCGGCGTGATTCGAGATGCCGAATTATTCCGGCTGCTGGATGAATGCTCGGAGAGCGTGCGCGCGCAGGAACCGGCGACGCTGGAGCGGATCATCGCGGATGCGGTGCGCATCAAGGCCGAAGTGGTGTCCGCCGATGAGCGCGAAGGCGGCCTCAGAAGAATTCTGAATTTCGGCCACACGGTGGGTCACGCGCTCGAAGCCGAGACGAAATACGAGCGCTTCCTGCACGGCGAAGCGGTCGCGTTCGGGATGAAGGCGGCGAGCGCGCTGGCCGAGCGAACCGGGTACGTATCGGCGGAAGATCGCGCATCGATCGATCGGGTGATTGACAAATACGGGCCCATTCCTTCGCTCGACGGGATTGGGGCGGCGAAGCTCGCGGCGCGGCTCGGCTCGGATAAGAAGACGGTACAGGGAGCGGTGCATTTCGTACTGCCGGTGAGGATCGGCGAAGTGAAAATCGTGTCGGGGATCGACGATCGCGTGGTGCTCGAATCGATTGAGGCGGCGATTCCATGAAGGGAACTGCGGAATGACCGGAACGACGCCGCGGGGCGTGAGCGGGGAGCAGGCTGCGGCGCGCTGGGTGCGCGGCATGTTCGGGCGCATCGCGGGACATTACGACCTTCTGAATCATCTGCTGTCGTTCAATCTGGACCGGCGATGGCGCGCGCGAACGGTGGATCGCGTGGCGGAGATCCTGGAGCGTCCGAATGCCCGGGTGCTCGATTTGTGCTGCGGGACGGGCGACATTCTGCTGGCGCTCGAGGATCGCAGCAAGTCGGCGGCGTTGGGCAGCGATTTTTGCCATCCCATGCTGGTGGAAGCGCGGCGCAAGATCGCGGCGAAACGATATAGGTCCACTTTGTTTGAAGCGGACGCTCTGGCGCTGCCGCTTGCCGGTGAATCGCTGGACCTGATCGCCATCGCGTTCGGGTTCCGGAATCTGGCCAACTACGGCGACGGGCTGCGGGAGATGCTGCGCGTGTTGAAGCCGGAAGGGACGGTCGCGATTCTCGAATTCTCGCAGCCGACCAATCGGGTTTTTGGAAGTTTGTACGGGTTTTTTTGTGCTCGCGTGTTGCCGTGGATCGGCGGATTGATTTCCGGTTCGCGCGAGGCGTACTCGTACCTGCCCGAATCGATTGGAAAATTTCCAGGCCCGGAACTGCTCGCGCAGCAGATGCGCGAGGCAGGGTTTCGCAAAGTGGAATTTGAGCGCATGACCGGCGGCGCGGTGGCGCTACATCTCGGAAGAAAGTAGCCGGTCGATCCAGTCGAGGGTCTGCTCAATTTCCGCTTCGGTGGTTCGAGGATTGATGGTGCACAAGCGTAGAACCGTGCGGCCGTTCAGGATCGTCGACGTGGCCAATGCAAAGCCGTCGCGCAGCATCGCTTCGTGCAATTTCGGATAGAAGGACTCGCCGGCGTCGCGGCGGCGGAAGGTGACGATTCCCATTTGCGCGGGCGTCACAATTTCCCATCGAGGCATGCCGCGCAGCTTGGCTTCGGCGAGTTCGGCCAGCTCGAAGCCGCGCGCCACGGCGGCGCGGAACGCATCCATTCCGAAATATTGGATCGACATCCACACTTTCAGGGCGCGGAATCCGCGGGTCAACTGGATGCCGTAATCGCAGGGATTTACTTCGGCGGCGTTGCGATGCACGTCGGCGAGATATTCGGGCATGATGCGATACACCGATTTCAGCAGCTCCCCGTCGCGCAGCAGAACGCAACCGCATTCGATGGGTTGAAACAGCCATTTGTGAGGATCGAAAGAGAGCGAATCGCAGAGCTCGATTCCCGCGAGCGCGGCGCGTCCCCGATCGCTGATCACGGCGGCGGCTCCATAGGCGCCGTCCACGTGCATCCACAAATCTTCAGCGCGGCAGAACGCGGAAATCTGCGGGAGCGGATCGATAGCTCCGGTGTTGGTCGTGCCGGCGTTGGCGATCACGGCGAAGGGGCGCAGGCCGGCCGCGCGATCCTCGGCAACGTGCCGCGCGAGCGCCGCGACATCGAGACGAAATTCAGGGTCCGACGGAATGTGCCGAATTTGTTCGGGAAGAAAACCGATGACGCGAAGCGCCCGGTCGATGGAGGAGTGGGTCTGATCGGAATAATAGAGCACGGCGCCGGCCGTGCGGTCCTGGAGCCTCAGGTGGCGCGCGGCGGCGAGCGCAGTCAGGTTCGCCATGGATCCGCCGCTCACGAACAGGCCACCGGCCTCAACGGGAAATCCGCACCATTGACGGAACCAATCGATGACGGCAAGCTCCAGCGCGGCGGCGCCGGAGGCTCCGAGCCATGATCCGTTGAAGACGTTGAAGCCGGACGCGAGCGCATCGGCCATCACGCTGACGAAGTTCGAAGGGCCGGGGACGAATGCGAAGAAACGCGGATGACAGATGTTCATGATGTTCGGAAGAACGTCGCGTTCCAGGCGCGCGAAGATTTCATCCGCGAAAACGGCGTTTCGAGGAGCCGGCTCCGACAACAACGGACGCAGAACCGCGGGATCGGCCTTGGTTCCGACGCGCCGGCCGCCCATCGAAGACAAATGATCCGCGACCAGGTCGACCACGCGATATCCCAATGCGCGCATTTCCGCAGGGGACAATTCCAGTTTTGTGTTCATTTGGTTTTCTGCCAACCCTCGCTTCCGGCGAGCGGCACGAAACGGCAGCCCGAAGCGGTGCGGGTGGTGATTTTTCCCTGTCCCATTCAGACCACGCGCAGATCCTGTCCGTCGCGCTGGCCGGCGGGAATTACCAGGATAACGGGTTCGTCCAACTGCACAACGAGCGCCGGCGGAACTTGCGTCGAACGCGCCGCAACCGAGCTTCGCAGGGAAGGCGTTTTCGCGGGATGGGTGCCGCGCCATTTCGTCCGCCCCGGTATCCACGCTCTAACTATGGGCCTACTTGAAGCGCTTGCGGTATTGAACATCGATGCCGAATAGACCGTTCGCGTCGCGCACGGCGATGGCCGACCATCGCGGGCTGAAATCCCACTGGATTTGCACGATCTGTTCCTCCGTGCGATTCAGATTGGTGATGTAGGTAAGCGTGACGGCGGTGGAAACCTGCTGCTCGACGGTGAGGCGCGCCTGGGTACCATAATCGACGCCGGTGAGGGTGGGATCGATCCTGACGCGGCTCGCGCCGAAGAAGCGCTGGAAGCGGCTGGAAAGCTGAGCGGTAATCGCCTGGCCGAGAAGGCCGCCGCCGGCTTCTTCCAGGCTCGTGGAGCTGGACGATGACTGTTCCGCGCTCAGGCTGCCGGTTTCGGTGGGAGTGCGCCCGACGGCGAGTAGCGCGATGATGTCGCGCGGCTGCATGGGCGGATCGGAGCTGTAGTTTACGTTGAGCTTTTGCGTGGTTCCGGAGATGGCGACGTTGACGGTGACGCCGCGCGCCCTGGTTTCCAGATCCATGTCGACAATTGGGTCGATCTTCACGGGGTTGATGAAGCGGACGTCGCAGCGGTCCACGGTGTAACGATTGCCGAAGATCTGCACCTCGCCTTCATTGATGGAAACGCTTCCGACCAGAGCGGGACGCAGGGGCGTGCCGCGCAGGCGCAGGTCGATGGAGCCCTGGAGATTGCGCGTCAACGACGTTTCCAGCCCGAAGTTGGGACCGCTTTCCACCCGTACGTCGAACTGCATTCCGCGGATGTAGCCGCTGGGACCGCTGGGAGCCGGAATCGGCCTGGCGGCGGCGGCGAAAATCTGCGCCAGGTCCGCACGCGCCGTGAAGGACGCGCGATTGACCGTGAGAAGTCCGGAAACGGTGCTCGAATCCGAGGTGCCGTTCAGCGCCAGAGTAGCGTTGAAGGTCACGCTGACGTCCTCGGGATAACGCACGCGGACTTTTTCGGCGACGGCTTGAAGGCGGTATACCAGCGTGGATCCGAAGCCGATGAAGCCGGTGAACCGGACCGTCCCTCCGCCGGTTTCCGCGGTGAGACGCTCGATGGTGGCGCGATTGCGGTCGAACAGGAAAGCTCCATTCGCGTTGTCGACGCCGTTGGGGAGATCGCCCAGATAGAGCGACGCGTTGTTGAGCACCAGGCGCCCGTTCACCCGCGGATCTTTGAGCGAGCCGCGAATGGCGGCCTGCACGGTGGCGTTGCCGCGCGCGGCGAGGTCGGGATTCAGCAGTTGCAGGATGATCAGATTCACGGATCCGCGAACGTTGAGATCGGCGCCGGTGTTCCCGTGGAACGGAACGCCTCCGCTGACTTCAATGCGAGTATCGCGGGCCGAGAATTGCGCCGAGCGGATGCGGGCTTCGTCCGCCGAGACGGCGATGACCACCGGCTGCATGTTCGTGAGAACCACGTCCTGCAGCTCCACGCCGACACGCAGGGTCTGATTCGCCTTGGGATTCAGCTGCACCGTGGGAATGGTGACTTCGGCGCGAAAGTCTTGAGGCTTGCGCAGCGCGACGGAGACGGCGGCGCCGGCGCCGTCGATGAATCCCTCAAACGGAGGGACGCTCTTCTCGAGCGGACCGCCGGCGAGAACCACGCTATTGACGCTCGCCAGGCTGGCGCGTGCGAGGCGCACGGTTGCCGAACCCGGATCGTCGCCCTCGAGCTTCCATTGGCCATCGGCTTCGATCGATAGATCGCGGACTTTGGCGCTCGAGTGAACGGTGAGATCGGCGCCACGCGTCTCCGCCGTCAACGCGATATCGGCCGGCGCCTGGCCGTCCCAGACGAGTTTATGCAGCGACGCCTCGCCGTTGACGGAGCGCAGATTGATGCCGCCCTTCGCGACGCCCGCGCCGCCGTTCATTTTTGCATCCAATCTGCCTTCGAGCCCCGGCTGAAGCTTCGCAACATGCTCGATTTGCGCGATCGCGATGTTCTGCGCGGCGACGTTGTACTGAAGCTCGCCCGTATTCCAATCGTTGGCGCGATGCTGATAGGCTCCTTCGAAAAGAATTTTTCCCGACGCCGCGTCGGCCTGGCCGCCCGTGACGCGGATGAGTTCCGCGGAGTATTGGAGGTTGGCGTGAAGGCGATCGAGGCGCTCGCCGAATCCGGCGGGCTGCTCGATCTCAACGGCGACTTCGGCCTGCGGCTGGCGAATCGCGCCGAAAAGATGCATCCTGGCCGTGGCGACTCCGCTGATCGAAAGGTTCGCGCCGGTTTCCTTCGCTACATCTGCCAACTGCGCGTTGCGAAGGTTGAGATTCGCATCCACGGTGCCGTTCGAAAAATCGCCATTGGCGGCGGCGATGGCGGCCGACCCGTCGAGCTGGGTCGCGCCGCGCGATGCGGTCCAGCCGCGCAATTGAACGCTGCGGCGATTCGCCTGAACCTGCGCGACCGTTCGTTCGATGAAGTGGCCGCCGACGCTCGCGTTGGTCAGGCTCGCCTCGCCGGAAAATTGAGGATCGTTTAGCGGACCGGATACGGTTCCGTTGACTCCGGCGTTTCCGTTGACCAGCTTTACCGGCAGTTCCTTCGGAGCGGCCATGCCCATCACCGCGAGGGCTGGAATCACATCGTCGAGATTGGTCGAACGTGCGCGAAGGCTGAGCTCGTTCCCGACGATTCCTGCGACGTCGAGCTCGGTGGCTGGCGTCGCCACGTGCGCGCTTTCGAGCTGAAGCTGATCGCTCGCCTGATCGTAAGAGAACTGGACCGCGCCACCCAGAGGTTCGCCGCCGCCGCCGGGCGTGATGGTAAGCGACGCCGAAAGGTTTCCGGCCGGCTGGCCGACCTCCGCGTTGACAGAGAAGCCGCCGGCGATGGTCCCGCTCCACGGAACAGGACGATCGGTGATCACTTCAGCGGCCCGGCGAATGCCGAGGCCTTCGATCGATCCATCGAAATGAAAATGACGCCACGGCGCGAAGACGGCGTCGCCCCGCGCGGCGAATTCGGGGGCGGTCAGCACGATGGAGTCGAGCTTCAGCGAATCGAGATTCATGCGAACGCCGGCGCGAACATCGACGCCTTCGATTTTCAATCGTTCGTAGGAATAGGCCAGCGCGTGAGCATTGACGAATCCGCTCGCGGTGAACTCGAACGGCACTTGAAACGCTACCGAAAGTTGACCGTCAAACGCGGCTGCGCCGGTTCGCGCGATGGGCAGATCAAACAGACCCGCTGCCTCGCCGGCATCGATGGCCGCTTTCAGGGCGAAGGTTCCTCGCGGCGAACGAAGATTGCTGAGCGTGCCGGTGAGGTCCGCGCGAGATTTCCGCGTCGCGACGCGCAGGCTGGGAATTTCCAGGCGCGACTTGTACAGCACGAAATCGGCGGAGGCATCGACCTCGATCGGCGGGATGCGGCCCGGAACAATGCGAAAACGCCTCGAAGCGAGTTGGCCTTGATACTTCGCGCCGTGCGCATCGTAGTTCATGACGACGCGCAGATCCTCGCCGCGAAGGTTCACGGGAATCTGGCGGTCGTCGTCTTCAAAAACGCCGTCGACCACCTCGTAACGGCGCACGGCGAGGTTGACCAGATCCTCCGACCAGAGGCGGGGTTTGCGAATCCGCGGAGTGGGAAAATTCGTCGAGCCGTCGGGATAAAAAGCGATGCGCACCAGAGGCTGATCGAGGCGCAGCGAGGCCAGATCCACCCTGCGCTCCAGCATGGAGATGATGCGGAGCCGGACAGTGATCGATCGGACGCTCGCCAGCGGCGGCTCACCGGCGCGCTCGGTGCCGTGGAGCACCAGCGGCGCGACGGTCGCGGTGAGATGCTCCCAGTCGAAATGAAATCCGCCGATTTCGACGCGGCCTCCAGTGGCGTCCTCGAGCGCGGCAATGATCCTCTCGCGCACGCGTTCCTGAAACCATCCGCTCCGGACGACCATGACCAAGGAAAGCGCGGCCGCGGCCAGCACGATCACCACCGCAACGGCGGCTCGAAGCGAGATGTGGCGAAGCCTTCTCCAAAAACGTCTCATTGAAAAACGGCGTCCCGATACAGAATTTGTGTTTCCGTGCGCTGCATGCCGAGCCAACGGTCGAGCGCCTGCGCGGTGCGCTCGTCCATCAGCAATTTTTCCACCTGATCGCGGCTGGCTTCAAACGACGGAATCGTCGAGCGATTCTCGCGGCGCCACCCGGCGGCCAAGGTGTCGTAATAATCGTGAAGATCGTCATCGGAGAGCTGCACTTCGGGCCGGAACCGCAGATCGGTGAAGCGCATGGCGCGCAAGCCGGCCTCGAGATGTTCGGTGAGATCGCCCTCGGTGACCCCGTAACGGGCGAGCGCGGCCCGATACGCCTCATCGTTCGCGTATTGCGCTTTGAGCGGCGCCAGCAGCTTCGCTTCGTCGCCCGGCTCGGCCAGCGCGAAGCGGCTGAGCACGGCTTCCTGAAGAATGAGGAGCTGATCCACCAGCCGGTCCGCGGCTTTGCGCCGCGCTTCGGCGCTCAAATCGACGGGTTTCTGATCGAGAAACGCGGAGACGCGCAGATCGCGAAGGATGTCGCTCTCCGTGATCACCTGGCGGCCGACCGTGACGGCGATACGATCGAGAATCACCGCGTTCGCGCCCAGCGCGGCGGCAAGCATCGTGCATAAAATTCGCAGTCGCATCAGAAGGTCTGCCCCAGAGAGAAGTGGAACTGAAAAACATTAATGCGCTGATTGGTCAGCGTTCCGGTGCCCGCCAGCAACTGGTCGAAGGTGCCCTGAAAACCGTAAAATCGAGGCGAATTGGGGCTCAAGCTGAAATCGACGCGAATGGGACCGATCGGCGTAGAATAGCGAATTCCGAAGCCGAAGCTTTGCACCATGTAATCGAAATCCTGGATGTTGCGTTGATCGAAGTGGAAGCCGATGTCGCGCACATCTGAAAAGACGTTGCCGATGTCATGAAACAGTACACCGCCGACGTTGTCGCCGAACAGCGGGAAGCGCAGCTCGGTGGAGTGCATCAACAGGGCGTCGCCGCCGATGGGGAATCCGGTTTCGAGATCGCGGGGGCCGGCCTGATTGTCGGGAAACGCGCGATTCGACGATGCGCCGCCGGCGAAGAAGCGTTCGGCCAGCGGAATCTCCGATAGTCCGCCGAGTCTCTGGATCCAGCCGAATTGCAACGTCCTGGCGATCACCACGTCGCGTCCGATGGGATGATACGTCGAGTTGCGCATCAGCAGGCGTGTGAACTCAGTCTCCGAGCCGAGCTGCTTCAGGGACACTCCCGCGTCGATGGTATTGTAAATCCCGCGATGCGAATTGACCGGATCGTCGCGGCGGTCCTGAATGAACGTCATGGAGACCATGCCCACGCGATCGGGCTGCGAAAACAGCGGGATGAGCTCGGGCGTAATTACAATATCGCTCAGCGTAACGCGGCGGAACGTCAGGCGGTACTGGACGCTGTTGGCGCGCGACAGGCGCTCGGCGAGCTGCGCCGTTCCTTCATAGCGCCGCGCCGCGAAGGTGCGAATGTCGCGCGAGTTGTCGAACAGGCCGGAAAGGGTCAGCGTCAACGCTTCGTTGTCGAGAAACTGCGCGGCGATGTAGCTGAGCAGCACGCGTTGCTCGATGGTCGAGAATCGCGTCTGCAGGCTGATGGTGCGCCCCAGTCCCAGCACGTTCAACCGGCTGATGCCCAGCGATATGCGCGGCACGAAACCAGTGGTTCCGGCGGGTTCATCGAAGGTAGTCACGCCGGCGCCGATGCGTCCCAACTGCGCGCCGACGCCGCCGGTGAAGGACCACTTGTCCGCCTCGTCCAGATCGAATAGTACATACCGGCTGTCCTCATCGCCGACGGGATTCTGAATCGCGGTCTGGACTCTCGAAAAAATCCCGAGATCGTAGAGCTTCTGCTGGCTGTCGGCGATCAGGCGTTGCGAAATGGGATCGCCGCCTTTCAGAAAGATCCGGCTGTCCACCAGCGACGCCCGCGTGGTTTCCAGGCCGCGCACCAGAACGCTGCGCACGTATTGGCGCTTGCCGGTGGTGATCACGTACTGAAGATTCACGCGATGCTCGGAGGCCGCCGGCGACTCGTTCCAGTCAAACGCGGCATTGGGATAACCGTTGTTGTAGTAGTAACTCAAGATGCTTTCGCGATCGGCGGCGACATTGGCTTCGCTGAACGGCTCGCCCGCGGTGGATTGCAGAACCGATCGCAGATAGGGAAGGTCGGATTCGGGCGCGCCTTGAATGTCCAGCGCATTCACGAACCATTGCGCCCCTTCGTTCACGCTGATCCGCACGCCGAGGTGGTCCTGCACGTTTTTGTAATTGTCGTCGATGATCGCCTTTACGTCGGCTTCCCGAAAACCGTTCGAGTGATACAGCTCGCGAATCGCATCCAGATCCCGATCGAGCAGCGTTTGCGAGAAACGCCCGTAGCGCGAGCGGGGATAGCGCGCCGGCGTGATTTCAAGACGCTCGCGTACCGTTGCGGTGTCGAAATAATGATTGCCCTCGATCTCGATGTACTCGAGCCTGTGGCGGACATTGAGGCTGATGCTGTAGTCGACAACCTCCTGGCCGGGCGCGGGCGTGGTTTCCGTGAAGTCCACCTGGGGATCGAAATATCCCTGGGACTGGAAGTATTCCACCAGGTTGCGCCGGCCCTCCACCAGCAGGCTGCGGTCGACGGTGCGCTCCTGAAACACGGGAACCAGTTGGCGCAGCTTGCCTCGCGAAAGTTTCACTCCCGTAGTCCGCACCTCGATAATGGGTCCGCTCTCGATTTCGAGCGACGGTGTGACGGTGTTGGTCGCGTGATGATAGTCGAGTTCGCCGAGCGAAACCGAAGCTTGCAGATGGTCGCCCCGCTGGAAGTCGCTGAGCACGCGGTTCACGCCCGCCTGCACCAGAGACTCGGTCATCTGGCGCCATCCTGGAAACTCCAGCCGGCCGATCCCCCGGCGCCAGTGTGTATCCCGAATGACGGCGCCCGGGGATTGGTTGAAATTGCCGGCCAGCGTCACGCCATCGAAGCGGGCGCGCGCTCCGGAGTGGACGTCAAAGTTGATGCGGATCTCCTCGGTCGACGGGTCGCGCTCCACGCGATAGGTAATCGTGGAATTGTACAGGCCGTTGGCGCGAAAGCGATCCTGCATGTTCTCGACGGCCTGCTCCAGATCGCCATCTTCGAAAAGCGCGCCGAGTTCCAGCTTGGTGGACGCAAGCAACTGGCTTTTGGTGGGCGGCTCGGCCGCGCCGTTGATCTTTACGCTGCTGACGAAGTAATTCAGGTGCGTGGCGATGCGGACAATCACCGATCCTCCGTCGTTCGGCGCCGGCTCGCCGCCGATGGAGATGTCGGAAAACCGGCCGGTTTGATACAGCTTCTCGATCGCGGCGTGCAGCTCCGCCAGATGCAGCGTGGAGCCGGCATGAAACGGGAGCAGCCGCTGCAACTGATCGATGGGAATCGGCTGATCCGGCGGATCGAATTCGACTTGCGCGATGGTGCGGCCCTCGAAATCCTGCGGCATGGAATTCGGCGAAGAAGACGGGCGCTGTTCCTGAGCCCGCGCGATGACGGCGGCAAACAGCAACAGGAGAAACACGGGCGAACGCACGTCCCACAATGATAACGCACGCGTTATTACTGCTATCGTGAGTAGGGAGCCGCCTGCTCCGCGAGGCTCGTCATGCCGTCCGCCGATTCACGTTATTCCCGGCAAATCCGCTTCGCGCCCGTCGGCCCGGCGGGCCAGCAGCGCATTCGTGAAGCTCGCGTCGCGATCGTGGGATGCGGCGCGCTCGGAAGCTTCCAGGCGGAGGCGTTGGCTCGCGCCGGAATCGGCATGTTGCGCCTGATCGACCGCGATTTCGTCGAGCTGAGTAACTTGCAGCGGCAGTTTTTGTTCGATGAAGCCGATGCGCAGGAAGCCATGCCGAAGGCCGCGGCCGCGGCGCGGCACCTGGCGCGGATCAATTCCGAAGTCGCGTTGGAGCCGGTGATCGCCGATCTGACGGCCGCCAACGCGCTCGAATTGTTCCAGGGAATCGACCTGATTCTCGATGGCACCGACAACTTCGAAACTCGTTACCTGATCAACGATGTCTCGGTTCGCGAAACGGTTCCATGGATTTATGGCGCGGCCGTTGGCAGCTACGGGCTCAAAATGACGATCCTGCCCGGACGCACCGCCTGTCTGCGATGCGTCTATCCCGAATATCCCGCCAACCCGCCGACCTGCGAAACTGCGGGCGTGCTTGGTCCGGTCACGGCGGCCATCGCGGCGCTTCAAGTGGCCGACGCGTTGAAAATTCTGGTGCAAGGCTCCGGCGAGTTCGTGGCGCGGCTGACCACGGTGGACGTTTGGTCCGGCGAAATCCGGCAGATCGATCCGCCGTCGCGCGATTCCGCCTGTCCGTGCTGCGCGGCTCGCGAGTTTGTTTATCTGGACGGGTCGCGGCGCACCCCGATCAGTTTGTGCGGAAGAAATGCCGTGCAGATTCACGAACGCCTGCGCCCGGTGGATCTGCGGGAGCTGGCCGTCAGGCTGGCGGCGATCGCGCCGGTGCGGTCCAACGATTTCGCGCTACGCGTGACGCTCGAGCCTTATGAGCTGACCATTTTTCCCGACGGCCGCGCGATCATCAAGGGAACCACCGACGCCGGCATCGCACGGAGTTTGTACGCGCGATATGTGGGCGCCTGATTTAAAAAAAATGGTTTAGTTGGATCCGGGCTCCGCCAGCAATTCCACCACGTATTGCTTCCACAGCTTGGCCACCGAATGGGTACCGTGGCCGCGCGTGTCCGGACCGGTTGGAATCAAAACATACCGGCCGTGTTTCACGCGCTTGATGTCGCGATCGAGAATTCCCAGCTCCGGCGGGTTCACTTCATCGTCGGCCGAGTTCACCGCGATCAGCCGCGCCTTGATTTTTTCAAGCTGCGGCTCGGGATTGTAATCGGTCGACGACGCGAACTGGTACAGCGTATCGTTGGCGTCTTTGGTCATCGCCGTTTCCATCAGATGATCGAATGCGGCGTCGGCTTTTTCGCGCGTGGGCCATTGTTTCTGCATCTGCGACGGGCTCGACGTCATCATGGTCAGCCCGTATTGCGCCGCGCGGAGCCCGTGAATCGGATGATCGTAGTTTCCGTCCCGATATTCGGGATCGGAAGTGATCGCGCTCATAATCATGTCGCGCAGCAGGCGGTTACGGCCCGCGATTTCGGCCGGGGCGCTCGCCAGCGGCATCAGCGCGTCCATGAAATCGGGATAGGTTTCGCCCCACACCCAGGTGTGCATCGCGCCCATCGAGGTTCCCATCACCAGGCGAAGATGTTTTACGCCGAGATGTCCTGTGAGCAACTGATAATCCGCCTTCACCATGTCGTCGTAACAGTAATGCGGAAAATGCGCGCGCATTCCGTCGCTCGGTTTCGAGGATTTTCCGTGGCCGATCGCATCGGGCAGAATGATGTAATACTTGGTCGCGTCCAGCGGTTGGCCGGGTCCGAACAGCTCACCCGCGAAGCCGGGCGCGAGAAACCCGGAGCCGCTTCCACCGGTGCCGTGCATGATCAGAACGGCATTGGCCGCCGACGGTTTCCCGATGGTGGTGTAATGCAGGCGGAGCTCGGCCAGAGTTTCGCCGGAGTGGAAGTGAAAATCGTGAACGACGAAGTCGCCTTCCACCGGAGCCGGATAATCCGCCGCGGAAACGGCGGCAGTGAATAGCATTGCGGCCAGCGATCTGCACAACCAAGGGCGGTTCATAAAACGATTATGCCAGCGACCCGGCTAAAATGAGAAGCGATGATCGTGAAAGTCCGCAAGGCGGTTTTTCCAGCCGCGGGTCTCGGCACCCGATTCCTTCCCGCCACCAAGGCGCAACCGAAAGAGATGCTGCCGCTGGTCGACAAGCCGCTGATCCAATACGGCGTCGAAGAAGCGATGCAGTCGGGTGTGCGAAACATCATCATCGTCACCGGACGAGGCAAGAGCGCCATCGAGGATCATTTCGACGTCAGCTTCGAGCTGGAACATCTGCTCGAAACACGCCACAAGAAGGATCTGCTGGCGACGGTGCGCGCCGTCTCCGATATGATCGACATTTCCTACGTGCGCCAGAAGGAAGCGCTGGGCCTGGGCCATGCCGTGCTGCGCGCGCGGGAGCTGGTGGGCGACGAGCCGTTTTCGGTGATCCTTTCCGATGACGTGATCGACGCCGAGGTGCCGTGCCTGCGCCAGTTGCTCGACGTGTACGAGTTTTACGGCGCCGCGGTCGTCGCGTTGATGGAAGTTCCCAAGGAAAGCATTTCTTCCTATGGCGTGGTGGATGCCGAGCCGGTGGCCCACAATGGCGGGCGCGACCGCCTCTATCGCATCCGCAATATGGTGGAGAAGCCGAAAGCGAAGGAGGCTCCGTCGAATCTCGCCATCATCGGCCGCTACGTGTTGACGCCCGAGATTTTTCATTCGCTCGAATCGATCGAGCCGGGCAGCGGCGGCGAAATTCAATTGACCGATGGTTTGAAGCACCTGCTCCGCAATCGCCCGATTTATGGGTATCGCTTCGAAGGCAAGCGCTACGATGCCGGCGACAAACTCGGATTCCTGAAGGCGACGGTCGAATTCGCGCTCAAACGTTACGACCTCGGCGACGAATTCCGCGCGTATTTGAAGAGCATCGCGATTTAGAGCGCGGAAGAGCGGGCCAGGCGGCCCCGATGACTCGGGACAAATAGAAACGGCTCCGATTGCTCGGGAACAAATAAAAACGGCCCCGATTGCTCGGGACAAATAGAAACGGCTCCTGCTCGGGAACAAATAAAAACGGCCCCGGTGACTCGGGGCCAAATGAAAACGGCCCCGATTGCTCGGGACAAATAAAAACGGCCCCGATTACTCGGGACGAAATAAAAACGGCCCCGATTACTCGGGGCCGTGGATTGAACTCGAACTCCTGCTTAGACTACTTCTTTTTCTTCGGAGCAGCCTTTTTCTTCGCAGGCGCTTTCTTCTTCGTTGCGTTCTTCATCGATTGATTCTCCCTTTACATCAAATTTCGCGCCGCTCTTTGGAGAGCGCGGTTGTGTCCCCTTTATAAGGTTCTTTACATGGAAAGTCAAGAAAAAAATGCAGCGCGCGCAGTTCCACTCGCCTCATCGCGGCAGCCTACAACACGAGCGCGACATTAAAAACGCAATTGAGTAAAATTGTTTTAGTGTTCGGAAGGCCTGTTCATGCGGTCGCGGCGATGGTCTGCGCGATTCTCGCGGCCGGCGCGGGATGCGCGCGCAAAACCCGGACGCAAGTCCCGGCGGCGCCGGTCCACTCCGCAACACCACCAGCGAAGCTCGGCGAAACCGAGACCGGCATCGCGAGCTGGTACGGTCAGCCGTATCACGGACGCCGCGCCGCCTCCGGCGAGATCTACGACATGGAGCAATTCACCGCCGCGCATCGGAGCCTTCCCTTCGGAACGTGGCTCGAAGTGACCAACCTTCAGAACCGGAAAGTGGTCGACGTGCGAATCAACGATCGTGGTCCGTTCGTCGATGGGCGAATCATCGATCTCTCGCTCGCCGCCGCGCGATCCATCGACATGGTCGGACCAGGAACCGCGCGCGTTCGATTGAAAGTGATCGCGTCACCGGCTTGGACGGCGAAAACGCCGCCCGTTGCATCGCCGAAGGCGCCTCCGTCCAGCGCGCCTCCGGTTGAGTCTCCCGCTCCCGCCGCGGAGTTTTACGCCGTTCAGGCCGGGACGTTTTCCGACCGCGATGACGCCGAAGCTTTTCAGGCGGGCATCCGCAGCCGGTTCGACGAGACACGCGTCCTCCGGACCGAGTCGCTATGGCGAGTACTGGTCGGCCGGCAGATGACGCTCGACGAGGCTAACAAACTGGCGGGAAAGGTTCTTGGCATCGCCGGGCAGGCGCTGGTCGTTAAGGATCGCTGACCCCACCCCCAATTAGGGGTTTTCCATACCCTCATCTGACTTACCCCAAGTCTCGATAAGGGGATCTTGAGGAAGTTTCAAATCGACCGTAGAGTTTATTCTTGTCCAACCCACTACAGTTACGACCCTAAACGAAAATGGTTGCCAATATGGACGAAACCCGGCATGTTCTGGTGGGCCAGTCGCCCCGCATCCGCCAAGTTTTGCATCTGATCCAGAAACTGGGAAAATGCCGATGGCCGGCGCTGCTGCTCGGCGAGACCGGCACCGGCAAAGAAGTGGTCGCGCGCGCTATCCATAATATAAGCCCGGAGGGCGCGTTCGTGACCAT
>DATHCE010000027.1:0-18036 GCA_035319685.1 Bryobacteraceae bacterium
TTTGCTCTCGAAAAGGATTGGACCTACGTGACCGTGACCGCGATTGTTTTGGCGATTCTGCTCTACAGTCTTGCGAGAGCGCATTAGGCATTGGTACACTCGCGGGTTTGTATCAACAAATGACGCTCGTGGCGAAAATGATGCCCGTCGCGGCCGTGAAGCGTGCTGTAAAGTGAATCCTCCTCTCGCGCGATCGTTTTATTCACGCCCGGCTGTGGAAGCCGCGCGGGCGCTGCTCGGGAAGATTGTCGCCCACACAGACGCGCATGGAACCACGGCCGGGCGCATTGTCGAAACCGAGGCGTATCTGGGAGCGGGCGATCTGGCAGCGCATTCTGCGCGGGGAGAAACGCCGCGCACCAAGGTCATTTTTGGTCCGCCGGGCCACGCCTATGTGTACTTGATTTACGGGATGTACGATTGCCTGAACATCGTCGTGGAACCGGAGGGCGTCGCCGGATGCGTGCTGGTGCGGGCCCTGGAACCTACGGACGGCATCGACGAAATGAAGAGGCGGCGCGGAATCGAAAAGCTGGAGGAGCTCGCCAACGGGCCCGGAAAATTGACGCGGGCGATGGGGATCACGCTGCGGCATAGCGGCGCGGACTTGACGCGCGGTCCGATCACGGTGCATCCGCCGGAGCGCGAGGCGGAATTTGCAATCGCGGTTTCGCGGCGCATCGGGATTACCAAATCGGCGGATCTGCCGCTGCGGTTTTATATGAAAGGCAACCGGTTCGTCAGCCGCGGATGATCCGCATCGCTTCGTTGATCGCCGCGGCTTCCCGGGCTTCCGCCGATGCGCCGTTCTCTTCGACCTTGTCGCCTTCGCCGGGCGCCAGAAACAGGTTCGATTCGACGCCGTGCTGGCGCGTATACAGATCCCAGTAACGGCCTCCCAGAGCGTAGAGCGATTCGTGCGTGCCGCGCTCCACGATCCTTCCGCCCTCGACCACCAGGATCTCGTCGGCGCGCCGAATGGTCGAAAGGCGGTGCGCGATGACGAACGTCGTGCGGCCCTTCATCAGGTATTTCAAACCCTCCTGGATCAGGGCTTCCGATTCCGAATCGAGGCTTGAGGTTGCTTCATCGAGAATCAGAATGCGGGGATTGGCCAGGATGGCTCGCGCGATGGAAACGCGCTGGCGCTGACCGCCGGACAGCTTGACTCCGCGCTCGCCGACGACGGTGTCGTATTTGTTCTCGAAATTCTCGGCGAATTCGTCGACGCGGGCGATGCGGCAGGCTTCCATCACCTGTTCGTGCGTCGCGCCGGGACGCGCAAACGCGATATTTTCCTCGATCGTTCCGTCAAACAGGAAGGTATCCTGTAGCACAACGCCCAATTGTGTTCGATAGGAGCTGAGACGCACCGTGGCGAGATCGACGCCGTCGACGGTGATGGCGCCGCTATCGGGATTGTGGAACGCAGCGATCAGGCTGATGATGGTCGATTTGCCGGAACCCGACGGTCCCACCAGCGCAGTGACGGTTCCGGGCTGCGAAGCGAAACTCACGTCGAACAGCACCTGCTTGCCGGCGTCGTAGGCGAAGTTGACGGAATCGAAAATCACTTCGCCGTTGATGGGAGGAAGTTCGACGGTCCGTTTGGGATCTTTGGTCTCCGGATTTTCGCCGAGCACTTCGTGGGTCCGATCGAGACCAGCGAGCGCTTCCGTCAGCTGGGTTCCGATGTTGACCACCTGAATCACCGGCGCGATCAGAAACGCGAGAAACGCGATGAAGGTCATCAGGTCGCCCAGGGTTAACGTATGTGCGAAAATCTCCCGCGCGCCGATATACCATACGATCGCGCCGACCACGCCCATCAGCACGGTGGCGGAAAGGCTCATCAAGGAAGTAGCCGTCAGGGATTTTAAAACGTTATCGAGCAGGCGCTGCACGCCGCCTGAAAAAACTTCGGCCTCGCGAGCCTCGGCGTGATAGCCCTTGACGACGCGTACGCCGCCGAGCGATTCGGTCAGACGTCCGGTGACTTCCGCGTTGATCTTGCCGCGCTCGCGGAAAATCGGGCGGATCTTGGTGAACGCCTGTTTCATCACAAAGGAGAACACGAGGACGAATCCGACGGTAAGCAGGGTCATCAGCGGGCTGATGCGCAGCAGAACGAAGATCGCGATGAACGCGGTCATCAATCCGCCCACGAATTCCACCAAGCCGGTGCCGATCAGGTTGCGCACGCCTTCGACGTCGTTCATGATGCGCGCCACCAGCAGGCCGCTCTTGTTGGCGTCGTAATAGGCGACCGGGAGCAGGCCGACGTGCGCCTGGACTTTGCGGCGCAACTCCGCGATCAGGCGCTGGCCGGTTTTCGAAAGAAGCTGGGTGAGCGAAAACGAGGTGACGCCCTGAATCAGCGTCGCGAGCGCAATGCCCAGAACCAGCGGTATCAGCATTTTCTCGTTGCGCCTGCCGATCACGTTATCGACGAAAAATTTGGTCGACAACGGCAGCACCAGGCCGCTGACGCGGTTGATCACCATCAGCACGAAGCCGAGCGCGAGGATGCCGCGGCGCGGCAGGATCATTTCGCGCAGATCGGGCCACAGCTCGCGGATACGCTGCGACTGCTTTTTCTTCGGTTGCGCCTTCGCGTCCGGGCGGACACGCGTCCCGCGTTCGCCATGACCCACGCGCGGGACTCCGATTCCTGTTGCCACTCATTTCAGTGTAGCCTCAAACCAAATGGCTCAACTGTTCGCGGGTACCTCGGGCTTCGCGTATCCGAGCTGGAAGCCGGATTTTTATCCGGCCAAGCTCGCCTCGAAAAATTTCCTGAATTTTTACGCGACCCGGCTGAATGCGGTCGAGATCAACTACACCTTCCGGCAGTTGCCGTCGGCCTCGACGCTCGAAAACTGGGTGAACGCGACGCGGGCGGGCTTCCTGTTCGCCTGCAAAGCGCACCAGCGCATCACCCACATTCTGCGCTTGAAAGAATCGGAATTTTTACAGGTGTTCTTGCGGGCGATCGATCCTCTGCGGAGCGCGCGCCGCCTGGGTCCGGTGCTGTTTCAATTGCCGCCGAATCTGAAGGCGGATGTCGCGTTGCTCTCGGCGTTTCTTGAAAAACTGCCCAGGGAAGTTTCCTGCGCGTTCGAGTTTCGCAATCCCTCGTGGCTGACCGACGATGTGTACGGGCTGCTCGAACAACATCGCGTGGCGCTGTGTTTGGCCGAGTCCGAGAAGTTCGAAGTGCCGCAGGTGATCACGGCCGGTTTCGTCTATGTCCGGTTACGCAAGGCGGATTATTCGCCGGAGGATCGCGCCGGAATTCGTTCGAGAGTCGACCAGTTGCTGCGCGACGGCCGCGACGTGTACGTGTTTTTCAAGCACGAGGAGACTCCGGCCGGCGCGCTCTACGCGGAGGAATTATTGACTGGCTCGAGGCCGTGATTTTTCTTGGCGCTAAGCCCAAACCCTAAGGGCTTACTAAGGTGTTCACCGCGTAGTAATTCTTTTCGGTTCGCCGTACTATTGGGCCATGTCATGGGCTGATGACATACGCTGCCTGTATTGCGACGGCCGCCTGCCGCTTTACAGAAAGATCACCAACGGCCAGTTCTGCAGCTCCGCGCACCGCAAGGCGTACTGGCAGGAACAGGAGCGCCTGGGGGTGGAGCGCCTGCATCAGACGCACGATACGCTGCGCTCGTATCGTCCGGCCGGGTCCGTAGAGGCGATTCTGGGGCAGCCGGAAGCTTCGCAGGAGATCGAACGGCCGCGCTGGATGACGCAAGCCAACACGGGACAAGTTCCGATGATGGGATTTTTCCGCGATCCGACGCCGGTGCATCCGCGCTGGATGACCGAACAGCTCGCGGGGGCTGATGCAATCCCCGCCAATGCCGCGCAAGTGATCCGCCGGCCTATCCTTCTTTATATCGGCAATCGCGCCGATTTTGCTTTCGCGGGTCTGGTGCGGATGCCGCTTCGCGATCGCGATTCGAAAATCGTCGCGCGTTCGGGCCTGGAACCGGCCGAGCTGCGCAGTCAACTGGTTTGGAATCTCGCGCTGAATTTCGCCATCGATGGCGACGCGCCGGGCGAACTGGCCAGGCTGGTCGAAGTCGTCTCGGAAGAAATTCCTCAGGAAAACATTCAAGAGATGGCCGGGCTGCTGGTGCTGCTGCGGCCTTCGCCACGGAACTGCGCGATTCAGGCGCTACCGGTCGATACCGCTCCGCTGGCGATCGCGCTCGGTTGGCGCTTGCCGCTCGATTCCGCGGCAACGATCGATTCCAAGGCAACCATGGAGGCTAACGCGGGGCCGAGATTTGCGGGTTCGCTTCGGCTGCCGATGTTTGCTCTGGCCGACTGTGCCGTTTCGCCAACCGGTGCGGCGCGCTCGTTCGATTTGCGCCAGGAAGCAGCCGCTCCAGGGCTGATGTTGTCGACTCCCCCGGCGCGTCCGCGGCTGCGGCTCGCCGCGGGCAGCCGGTATGCGGTACGTCTGCATGAGCCGGCCGCGCACACCGCGGAGCCATCCGCGCTTCCCGCGGCTCCCGCCGGCGTCTCGTTGCCCGAGCGGCGCGTGAAGATCGCCCCGGCGCGCAACGCGAAACAAACCGGGACGCCCGCGCCGATGCAGGAACCGAATCCGGCCGGCTTGGTGGCGCTTCCAGGCCTCGCCCAACCGAGCGCGACCGGAGCAGCGCGGATCACGGCATCGAGGACGTCGATTCCGCAGCCCGTGCGCACCGAGCCGATGCGGCCTACGCTGCGTCTGGAACCGCTCGAGGAAATGGCCGGACCGAGCGCGCCGCGGGATTTTGCGATTTCTCTTCCGCCGTACGCGTCGCTCGAGCCTCCCACCGAGCATGCGCGCGCGCACATCTGGACGCACGCCGCCGATTTCTGGAAGCGCGCGCCGCGCGACCTGAGGCTGCTGGCCTTCGCGATTCCCGTGCTGCTCGGACTTGCTCTGCATCCGGGTCTGCCGAAAGTTCGCGTGGCCTCGCCCGCGAACACGACGGGCATGCAGCGCAACTTCGAGCAGGCGATGAACACGCAATGGACCAGCGTGCGGCAGACGCTGGTGGATCGCGCCGCAGTGGCGCTCGACGAGGATTTCCGCGCCGGCCTGGACGACTGGGCCAGCCGCTGGACCATGCGCGGCGACGGCAACGCCCAATGGTCGTTCGACGCGACCGGATTCGTGCGCCCCGGCCCGCTGGCCTTGTATAAACCGAGTCTCGCTCTGACCGATTATCAGATGCAGTTTCTCGGCATGATCGACAAGAAGGCGATGAGCTGGGTGGTTCGCGCGGCGGACTTCGACAATTTTTACGTCGTGAAGCTGCAGGTCCTGAAGCCGGGCCCCCTGCCGACCATCGGCATTACGCGCTACGCGGTGGTGAACGGCAAGGCCGATTCGCGTGTGGATACGGCGGTACCGATCGATGCGCGTCTGGACACGCTGTATCGCGTGCTCATGGATGTTCATGGCGACGATATTGCGCTCACCGTGCAAGGTGTGATGATCGATTCCTGGACCGAACCGCGCCTGAAACACGGCGGAATCGGCTTCTTTGGCGCAAACGGCGAGGACAGCCGCCTGCGGTGGGTGCAGGTGACGCATCAGTACGACATGCTCGGCCGTCTGTGCGCGTATCTTGTTCCGTACAACATTCCTTCGTCGAGCGGGAGTCTTGAACCATGAGCCAGAAAAAAACCGATACGGCCCTGGGGCCGAATGGTAACGGATCGTCGCCCGCGCTGGCGCGCGCGGTCTCGCTGCACCTGGAAGGCAAGCGCAAAGAAGCTCTGCGCGAGCTGAATACGGCCATCGAGAACGGCGAAGAGACCCCGGAAGTTCTCGGCGCCAAGGGCCACATCCAGTTCGAGCTGGAACAGTACGACGACGCGATCAAGACCTACGAGAAGCTGCTCACCATCGCGCCGCGCCACCCCACCGCACATTTCAACGCCGGCATCTGTTACGAGAAACTGGGCCGGTGGCAGGAAGCCACCGACGCGTTCCAGAAGTCCCTGGAGGCGAATCCGCAGCGCGAGGAAGCGCAGCTCGGCCTCGGCATCTGCCTGCTGCATCAGGAGAAGCCGGAGCCCGCGATCGCTTACTTCGACAAGGTTCTCGCGAAGAAGCCGTCGCAGGAGACCGCGCTGTTCGGCAAGGCCGTGTCGTACCAGTTGCTGTGGAAATTCGACGAAGCGACGGCGCTGTATCTGAAGATTCTCGAGAAGAATCCGCAATCGGAAGAATGCCTGGTGAATCTGGTGACCATCGGCATGGCGCGCAAGGATCACGCCTCCATCCAGCAATATTCCGAACGCCTGCTGGCCATGCGGCCGTTCTCGCAGGCCGCGCTGGAGGGTCTGGCGACCTGCGCGTTCCATGCCAACGACTACGAAGCAGCGGCGAAATTCTGCACCAAGCTGGTCGAGTTCACCCCGGATCATTTCGAGCGCTGGTTCAACGTCGGCGTGGCCGAGCAGAAATGCGCGCGCCTGACCGAAGCCGCGCGAGCCTACTCCGAAGCCGTGCGCATCCGGCCCGATGCCAAGCAGGCCCACGTGAATCTGGGCATCGTTCGCCAGGAAATGGGCGAGCTGAAGCTGGCGCGCGAATCCTACGAACGGGCGTTGCAGATCGCGCCGGATCTCGCCGACGTCATCTACAATCTGGCGAGCGTGCTCGAACAACAGGGCGAAAAAGAGGACGCCGAGCGGCTCTACGCCAAGCTCCTGGCGCGCAATCCGGAATGGGAAGACGCGTGGTTCCGGATCGGCTACCTGCGCTTGCAGCGCGCCGACCACCGCGCCGCCGCCGAGGCGTTTCAGAACTGCGTCCGCAAGCGTCCCAACTGGCCCGAAGCGCAGTTGAATCTCGGTCTGGCCTACTGGAACATCGGCGATCAGGAGAGCGCCGCGAAGGCGTTCGAGGCGGTGCTCGAAGCCGATGCCACCTCAATCGACGCCCTGCGCGGGCTGGCCGCGCTGGCGGTGGAACGCGAGGATCTCGACAAGGCGCTCGATCTGCAAGCCAAGCTGATCGAAGCGGGCGAGCGCACGCCGGAGCTGTTCTACAACACCGGCCTGCTGCTCCAGAAATCCGGTCAGAATGAGGACGCAATCCGCCTGTATCAGGAAGCGCTCGCCGAGCGTCCGAACTTCGCGGAAGCGTTGTTGAACCTCGGCCATGCGCTCAAAGCGCAGGGCAATCTCGAAGACGCGCGCAACTGCTGGCGGCAAGCGCTGGAACAGAAGCCGGAACTCGCCACCGGATACTTCGAGCCGTAAATCACTTGCGCGCCCGCGGGTTACGTCATAACCCGCAGTCGCATCGGCACTTCACCCAGTTTGCCTATATGGACTTTTGTGTCCACATTTGCAAGCTCATGAATCCTCGATCATAAGTCCTGGCCGGCGGGTTGGCAGCCGGGATGCGAACAATCAGGCGGAGAGGAGTCTCCATGACGTTAAAACAGTACGTCCCGATTTCTGTCGCGGTATTGGCCGTCGTGGTTGCTGGCGCAATGTATTTCGGTGTTCCGGCGCTCCCGTTCGTGTTGATTATCCTCGCCGGCGAAACCCTGGTCGGATTTCAGTTGGAGGATGGCAGGGTCCCACGATTCCTGGCGGAATTGTTTCACGCCAGTTCCGGTCCCAAGACGCCGCAGACGCATTGAGTTTGTAACGTGACATAATCACGTTCATGAAGGGTAATCCGAAAGTCATCGCGGCGCTGAACGCGGCGCTCAAAGAAGAGCTAACGGCGATCAGCCAGTATTTTCTCCACGCCGAAATGTGCGAGAACTGGAAATACAACAAGCTGGGCGACTACATCAAAAAGCAGTCGATCGACGAGATGAAGCACGCCGAAGCGCTGATCGAGCGCATCCTGTTTCTGGACGGCACACCGAATTTGACGGAGCTGCTCCAGCTCTCGGTCGGCGCGAACGTGAAGGAGCAGATCGAAAACGATCTGAAGCTGGAGATCAACGCGGTCGGGATGTACAACAAGCATGTGAAACTGGCGCGCGACGAGGCCGACAACGCGTCGCGCGAGCTGTTCGAAAAGCTGCTGCGGGACGAGGAAGATCACGTGGACTGGCTGGAAGCGCAGCTCCATCAGATGAATGAGCTCGGCTACGAGCGCTATTTGAGCCAGCAGATCCGCGACGAAAAGTGAAGCGGCTTAACGAGGCAGAAAAGATCCTTAAGGACGGAGAAAAGCAATGACCGCCGGGTTCACAATTTCCGGATGCTCCAGAAACGGGAGATGCCCGGCGTCGTCGACGGCGAGGAACTGCGCCTGGGGAACCGCGGCGCGCACCTTCGTGCTGGTGGAAAACGGGACGTCGCGATCCGCCTTGCCCCAGATCAGCAGCACCGGCGTCTGCATTCGTCCCACGCAGGCGTAATCCTTGGACCAGTCCTCCGTCACGTAATCGCGCAGCGTCGAAAGTAGCGCGCGGCGGAAGCCGTGGTAGCGCATCTGCGGACGAAAACGGTCCGGCCAATCCGGGAAGTTCTCGGGATGCAGAAAATCGGCGAGTTGCGCTTCGGCGAGCCCCGGCTCGATCTGCGTGGTCATCGTATACTCGCCCCATAGCGGAGCCCGCAGCGCCAGCGGCAGCGATTGGCCGGTGCCGTAGTCCGGGTCGATCCACACCATGCGATGCACGCGCTCCGGGTGCCGGCACGCGAACGCCGCGACGATGGGTCCGCCCATCGACGACGCGACAAAATCCGAGCCGCCGTTGATCGCGAGCGCGTTCAGCAAATCGAGCAACTGCCGGTCGAACAGATCGGAGTTGTAGCTCACCTCCGGGCGATCGGAATATCCGCGGCCGTAGAGATCGTAGCGCAGCACTCGGAATCCCGCCTCTCGCAGCGCTAGAAATGTCGGATCCCATACATAATCCGGAACCGAAAATCCATCGACCAGCACGACCGCGCGGGCATCCGGCGGACCGGCCAACTCATAATGAACGAAGCCTAGCGGGAGCTGGAGGAAACTGCCCGGCGCGATGCGGCGCGTCTGCTCGCCCAGGTCCATAATTTCCAGATCGTGACGGCGCACGTTCAGCCCGAGAATCCCGGCAACGATCAGCGCCGCCGCCAACACCACCGCAGCGACTTTCATGACCCTACTCGCTCAACACGCAGACGTCTTTCAGGTTACGGTAATCCTCCGCGTAATCGAGGCCGAAGCCTACCACGAACTGATCGGGAATCCGGAATCCGACGTAATGCACTTCGACCGGGCGTTGCCGGCGTTCGGGCTTGTCGAGCAGCGTCGCGACCCGCAGCGACTTCGGTTTCCTCTGCGCCAGCACCTTCATAAGATAGGTCAGCGTGACGCCGGTGTCGACAATGTCCTCCACCACCAGCACGTCGTGGCCTTCAATGGAAACGTCGAGGTCCTTGGTGAGGCGCACTTCGCCCGAAGATGTTTGGCCCTTTCCGTAGCTCGAAATGCCGATGAATTCGATGCGCGCGGGAGTCTTCATGGCCCGCGCCAGATCGGCGAGAAAAAAACACGCGCCTTTGAGAATCGCGATCAGGTATACCGGCCCCTGGGGATAATCGCGGTCGATCTCGGCGCCCAATTCCTGAATGCGGGTGTGAATCTGGTCGGCGCCGATCAGCACTCTAAGCGAGGACATCCGACGATTTTACAGTATTCAAACCCCTTCGACCCACTTGGCGGTGCCGGATTTCAAGGCTTCCGCAAACTGCACTCCTTTGATGGTGATGGTGTGGCGGGCGCTGTCGGTGCGCACCAGGTATCCGCATTCCTTGAGATACCACAGGCTGAATTCGAGGGCGTTTTTGGGCGTGCCGAGAAGATTTTCGAGATCGCGCAGGCCCAGGCTGGGCTGATCGGGATGCGCGAAGCGGCGCTGATAGAGCAGCCGCAAAATTTCCTCGCGGCGCTGCATTTCGTCCATCAACGGCGGAGCGGATGGAGGAGGCTCGACCGGAGGCTCGGCAACCCCGACCGCTTCCGGCCGCCGCGTCCGGCGATGCTCGCGATCGTAGGATGCGCGGCGTTCGGGATCGCTCAGTACCTGATAGGCGTCGGAAATGAGCCGGAACTTCGCGGCGTTTCCGGTTTCGAGATTATCCGGATGAAATCGCTGCGCATTCAGGCGATAAACGCGATGAACGGTTTCTAGGTCGGCGTTGGGGCTGATCTGGAGAAGTTCGTAATAATCCACAAACATTGCGCTACCGTTTTCATCGGCAGAACAGGGGGAAACTTGTAGTGCGCGGAAATGCCGCTGGATTTGAGAATCAAACGCCCCAGCAATAGTCTTCGACTGCCCGCTCCACGGTCGGATCGTCTTCGTTCAGGCGCATGATTTCCAGGCGCAATGCGTCGATCAAGGCGAACCAGCTCGCTTCAATCACGTTTTCCGACACGCCGACCGTCGCCCAGCTCCGGTGCTGATCGGACCATTCGACCAACACGCGAACGCGCGCCGCGGTCCCTTTTTTCGCATCGAGCACGCGAACCTTGTAGTCGGTGAGCCGCACGCCGGCGATCGCCGGGTAGAGCGTGGCCAGGCATTTTCGCAGCGCCAGATCCAGCGCGTGCACCGGACCGTTGCCCGCCGCTGACGCCGAATGGACGCCGTCCTGCGCTTTGAGCGTAACCGTCGCCGTCGATCCGTCCGGACGCGTGGTGGTTTCGTAGCTGACCACCTCGAACAGTTGCAGACCCGGGTGTAGCGCCTCGCGCACGACCAGCTCGAAAGTGCCCTCGGCGGCTTCCAGTTCGTAGCCCTGAAACTCCATCTGTTTGATGCGATCGAGCAATTCGCGCCGCGCGGCGTCGTCCAAACGCTCGGCCAAGCCGTGCTGTTTCAACTTGTAGAGCACGCTTCCGCGCCCCGACAGATCGCTGAGCAGCACGCGCTGGCGATTGCCCACCATTTTCGGGTTGATGTGTTCGTAGGTTGCGGCGTCCTTAAGCACCGCGCTGACATGCACGCCGCCTTTGTGCGCGAACGCGCTATGGCCCACGTAAGGTTGATCGTTGCGGAGCGGCAGGTTCGCCAGCTCGGCGATAAAGCGCGCCACCGACGTGAGGCTCTGCAGCTTCTCCTTGCCGACGGTGGTGTGACCCAGCTTCAATTCCAGGTTCGCGATGATCGACGTCAGGTTGGCGTTGCCGCAGCGTTCGCCGTATCCGTTCATGCAGCCTTGCACGTGCGCGAATCCCTGCTCGATCGCGGCGAGAGAATTGGCGACGGCGAGATCCGCATCGTTGTGCGTGTGGATGCCGAGCACGCCATCGAATCTTTTGCGGACATCCGCGCAGGCCGCGGCCAGCCGAGGCGTCATCGTGCCGCCGTTGGTGTCGCACAGCACCAGAACATCGGCTCCGGCGCTCTTGGCCGCTTCGAGAGTGCGCAGCGCGAAATCGCGATTCGCGTGGTAGCCGTCGAAGAAATGTTCGGCGTCGTACACCACCTCTTTGCCCTGCGATTTCAGATACGCGACCGTATCGGAAATGATCTTCAGATTTTCTTCTTCGCTGATCGCCAGCGCGCGCTCGACGTGCAGGTCCCAGCTCTTTCCGAAAATCGACACGACCGGCGTCGCGGCCTCGATGATCGCCTGGATGCTCAAATCGGTCTCGACGGTTTTCTTGGCGAAACGCGTCGCGCCGAATGCGACCAGCCGCGCGTGCTTGAATCGCAGATCTTTGGCGCGAGTGAAAAATTCCTGATCGCGCGGATTCGAGCCCGGCCATCCGCCTTCGATGTAATCGATGCCGAACTCATCCAGCTTCTGCGCGATCAGCACCTTGTCGTCGGCCGAAAAGCTGACCGATTCGCCCTGCGTGCCGTCGCGTAAGGTCGTGTCGAACGTAAAAACTCGCATATAGCCCCTAAGTTTTCAGCCACCCATAAACACGAATTTTTATGGGTGTTTATTTGTGTTCATTCGTGGCTTATTTCTCTTACTGCCCCGCCGGAACGCCCACTTCTTTCTTCTTTTTGAGGAACGTCATCATCTGGCGCAGCTCCGCGCCCACTTTTTCGATCGGCTGATTCTGCGCTTCCTCGCGCATGGCGAGAAATTTCTTCCGCCCGGCTTTGTTTTCGGCGATCCACTGGCGCGCGAACTCGCCCGATTGAATCTCGCCCAGAATCTTTCTCATCTCGGCGCGCGTTTCCTCGGTCACGATGCGTTTGCCGCGCGTGTAATCGCCGTATTCCGCCGTGTCCGAGATCGAATACCGCATGTAAGCCAACCCGCCCTCCTGAATTAGATCGACAATCAGCTTCAATTCGTGTAGGCACTCGAAGTAAGCAATTTCGGGAGCATAGCCGGCCGCGGTCAGCGTCTCGAATCCGGCGCGGATCAGCTCGGAAACGCCGCCGCAGAGAACCGCCTGCTCGCCAAACAGATCGCTTTCGGTCTCTTCCTTGAAGGTCGTCTCGATCACGCCGGCCTTCAAACACCCGAGCGCGAGCGCATACGCCAGCGCCTGCTCCAGCGCCTTTCCCGACGGATTCTGCTCGACCGCAACCAGCGCCGGAACGCCGACGCCCTCCGTAAACAACTCGCGCACGCGATGGCCCGGAGCCTTGGGCGCGATCATCGACACGTCCACCCCCGCCGGCGCCTTGATCTGTCCGAAATGAATATTGAAGCCGTGCGCAAACATCAGCGTCTTGCCCGCGGCGAGATGCGGCTCGATCTCGGTGCGATATAAATCGCCCTGAATGTGATCGGCGACCAGAATCATGATGACGTCCGCAGCTTTCGCCGCATCCGCCGTCGACATCACGCGCAATCCCGCCGCTTCCGCCTTCGCCCAGCTCTTGCTGCCCGGATAAAGGCCGACCACGACGTCCACGCCCGAATCGCGAAGATTCAGCGCGTGCGCGTGACCCTGGCTGCCATAGCCGATGATCGCGACCGTCTTGCCCGTAAGCAACGAAAGATCGCCGTCTTTTTCATAGAACCGTTTAGCCATTCTGCAAAATTCCCTCTTCTTTAGCGACTGGCGGAGCCAGCTTCAGTTTCTTCGCTTCGAGCGATACGGCAACCAGGCCCGAACGCGTCACTTCAATTTCTCCATACGTGCGCATCACGTCGATGAATTCGTCGAGCTTTTCCGGATCGCCCGTGGCTTCGAGCGCGAAGCCTTCGACCGAGGAATCGACCGCGCGCGCGCCGAAAATTTCCGCTTCCTTCAAAATGGCGGTGCGATTCTGCATGTTCGCGCGCACCCGCAGCAGCACCAGCTCGCGGCGAACCGCGGGAGCTTCGGTCAGATCCGACGCCTGCAGCACGTTGATCAGCTTGTTCATCTGCTTGATGAGCTGCGCGCGCTGCGGCGCCTCGATATTCACCACGATGCTCATGCGCGATAGCTCGGGATCGAGCGTACGCGCCACCGTCAGGCTCTCGATGTTGTAGCCGCGCGCGGTTAACAGTCCGGTGACGCGCATCAGCGCTCCGGGCTTGTTTTCCATCAGCAGCGAAATCAATTGCGGCATCGCCTTATGCCTCCACCGGCTCCGGCGGCGTGTGCACCATCTCGTTGATGGCTGCCCCGGCCGGAACCATTGGGTATACGTTTTCAAACGAGCTGACGCGCACGTTCAGCAGATACGGCCCCGGATCGCGCACCGCGGCTTCGAGCGCCGAGCGCAGCTCGCGCGGACTCTCCACCGTCCTTCCTTTAAATCCGTAAGCGCCGGCGAGTTTTTCGGGATCGGGAAATCCTTCCAGTTGCACGGCGCTCAACCGGTTGTTGTAAAACAGTTCCTGCCATTGCCGCACCATGCCGAGGTAACCGTTGTTCATCACGATGATTTTGATGGGCAGCGCGTGATTGGCGATGGTCGCCAGCTCCGGAATCGACATCTGGAATCCGCCGTCGCCGACGATGGCAAACACCAGCTTGTCGGGCCGCGCGAACTGCGCTCCTATCGCCGCCGGCAGCCCGAAGCCCATCGATCCCAGGCCTCCCGAGTTGAGCCACAACCTCGGATGGTTGAACCGCAGAAATTGCGCCGCCCACATCTGATGCTGGCCGACATCGCTCGCGATAATCGCCTCGCCGCCCGACAGCCGGTCGATTTCCGAGATCAGATGCTGCGGCTTGATCTCGTCGGGCGACGACGACGGCTCCAGAGGATGCTCGCGCTGCCATTCCTTGATCTGCGCCCACCAGGAAGCCCGGCTCACGGCGTTTTTCACGCGCATCTCACCCGCGGTCTGCTCGAGCGTTTCGTTGAGTCTCTTCAGCACCCGCTTCACGTCGCCGACAATGGGCAGATCCGCCGCCCGATTCTTGCCGATTTCGGCGGGATCGATATCCACGTGAATCACTTTAGCGTGCGGCGCGAACGAGGAAAGCCGCCCGGTAACGCGATCGTCGAAGCGCACTCCCAACGCGATGATCAGATCGGTTTCCGTCATCCCCATGTTCGCGGCGTAGCTGCCGTGCATGCCCGGCATGCTCACAAAGTTCGGATGCTCGCTCGGCATCGCGCCCAAACCCATCAGCGTGCAGACCACCGGCAAGTCCACCAGTTCGGCCAGCGCCCGTAAGTCCTCCGATGCGTCGGCGGCAACGATGCCCCCGCCGGCATACACCCACGGGCGCTTGGCCTCCCAAATCATCTGCGCCGCGCGCCGGATCTGTCCCGCGTGGCCTTCGGTGTACACCTTGTACCCCGGCAGATGAATGGTCGAAACGGGCGAATAATGGCCCTTGGCTTGAAAAACGTCTTTCGGAATATCTACCAGAACCGGCCCGGGCCGTCCCGTCGCCGCGATGTGGAACGCCTCGTGAATCGCCTGCGGCAGTTCGGCCAGTGTCTTCACCAGAAAATTGTGTTTGGTGCAGGATCTCGTGATGCCGAACGTGTCCGCTTCCTGAAATGCGTCGCTGCCGATCAGTTTCGTCGAAACCTGGCCGGTAATCGCGACCACCGGGATCGAATCCATCATCGCGTCGACCAGGCCCGTCACCAGGTTGGTCGCGCCGGGACCCGACGTCGCGCAGCACACGCCCACCTTCCCCGTCGCCCGCGCATATCCCTCGGCCGCAAAGCACGCGTTCTGCTCGTGCCGGACCAGGACGTGGCGGATATGATGGTCATACAACGCGTCATACAGCGGCAGCGTCACGCCGCCCGGGTAGCCGAAAATGCAGTCGACCTTTTCGCGCACCAGGCATTCCAGCACGACTTGCGCGCCGCTCATCAGCCGTTCCGAAACCGGGCTAGCCATCGCGTCTCCTCCCCATGAATGCAAAAGGCCACTGTACGAGGGTTGTTCCCCCGCCAGTGGCCAAGATTTCTCCAAGAAAATCGGGCCGATCAGGCGGGGCCGGTTACACCGACCCCAATAATAATAAGCCCGACGACCGAATTCAAAATGATAGCGGTAGAGAGTTCGACGTCTCGCCGGAGTGCCTGGTTGGGTTCCGAATGTGTCATCGAAATCTCTCGTAAACCAGAATACAGGGAAAGAAGGGTAAATGCAATACCCTATTTCAATAACTAATATTAATGAAAACATGAGGCGCCTCGCCGATTACGCCGGCTTGGATTTCTTCAGCACGCGGTTTAGAACTGTAATGGCGCGATCGACATCCTGCTCGGTCAGGATGTATGGCGGCAGCATGCGCAGCACGGTTTCGTGGGTGCAGTTGATCAGCAGGCCTTCCTCGATCGCGTCGAGCACGATCTGTTTTCCGGGCATATCGAGCTCCACGCCGATCATCAATCCGAAGCCGCGGATTTCCCGGATGAACGAGTATTTCTTGGCCAGATCGGTCAGGCGCATGCGGAAATATCCGCCCACGTGGACAATCTGCGGCAGCAGTTCGTCCAGGATGTCGAAAAATTCGAGCGCAACGCGGCAAGCCAAGGGTCCCCCGCCGAACGTGGACCCGTGCATCCCTGAGCCGATCGACGCCGCCGCGCGCTCATTGGCCACGATTACGCCGAGCGGGATTCCGCACGCCAGGGGCTTGGCCGCCACCATGACATCCGGCATCACCGGCGGCTCGATCATCTGATACGCAAAATAGGTTCCGGGGCGCCCGACGCCGCACTGGATCTCGTCGAAAATCAGCAGCGCGTTGTGCTCGTCAGCCAAAGCGCGCCCCTTGCGAATATACTCCGCGGTGAGCGGATGAATTCCGCCTTCGCCCTGCACCAGCTCAAACACGATCGCCGCCGTGCGGTCGCTGACCATCTGTTCGAGCGCGGTGATGTCGTTGCGCGGAACGAAATGAACGCCGCCGAGCAGCGGCTCGAAATCGCGGCGGTATTTTTCCTGGCCGGTGATCGACAAAGCGCCGAAGGTCCGCCCATGGAACGAATTTTCGAGCGACACGACCTCAATTTTTTCGGGCGCAATCTTCCGCCCGTGCGCCCGCGCCATTTTGAGCGCGCCTTCCATCGATTCGGTGCCGGAGTTTGAAAAGAAAACGCGGTCCAGTCCGCTCGCCCGCGCCACCCGAGCCGCCAGCGGTCCCTGATATTCGTGGTAGTAAAGATTCGACGTGTGCAGGATCAACCCCGCCTGCTCGCGAATCACTTTGGTGATCCGCGGATGCGCATAGCCGAGCGCGTTCACGCCGATGCCCGCGATCAGATCTAGATAACGCTTGCCGGCCGTATCGTAAACGTAACAGCCCTTTCCGCGATGCAGCACCAGCGGATAACGGGCGTAATTCTGCAACAGGTACTGCTTTTCCAGATCGACTACGGACAGATCACCCACGGAAGGATTCGCGGTCGTTGCCATTCCTTCATGATAATGAATAAGAGCGTGCACGTTACACATCTGGAATGTTTGCGCTGCGGACGAAAATGCCCGATGCATCCGCGCGCCTGTCTGTGCGGATCGTGCGGCGCCGATGGAGACGACCCCGGCGTTCTCGACGTCCACTACGATTACGCCGCCGCGCGGCGAGACCCGTTTCTATCGCGCCAGGACCTTTTCCGCTACCTCCCGCTCCTTCCCGTTGACGAGCCGGTGATGCTGTTGCCCGCCGGGGCGACGCCGCTCGTTTCCGCGCCGCGGCTCGCGTCGCAATTCGGGCTCGCCGCGCTGTATTTGAAGGACGAAACCAGAAATCCCACGCGATGTTTGAAGGACCGCGCGACCGCCATCGGCGTCACCATGGCGATTCAATCCGGCGCAACAGACGTATATTGCGCCTCGGCGGGCAACGCGGCCATTTCGCTCGCCGCCTTCGCCGCGCATGCCGGATTGCGCTGCCACGTATTCGTTCCGAGCTATGCGTCCGCGACGCGGCTCGATTGGCTGCGTCGCTTCGGCGCCGATGTTCACGTTTCGGCGGGGAACTACGATCGCGCGTTCGCCGAAGCCGAACAGGCCGGAGCGGCGAAGGGATGGTATAGGCGCAATTGCGCGTTCAACCCGTTTCTGGTGGAAGGAAAAAAGACCTGCGCGCTCGAAATCGCCGAAACCATTACCCCGGATTTTGTTGTGGCTCCGGTCGGCGACGGATGCACGCTGGGCGCAATCGGAAAAGGTTTTCGCGAAGCTCGTGAGCTGGGGATCATCGATCGTCTGCCGCGTCTCATCGGTGTTCAGGCGGCGGGCGTTCAGCCGATGGTCGCGCGATTCCGCGGATCGCAGGACCAGGGCAATGGCGAAACGCAGGCCGCATCCATCGCCGTGCGCCGTCCGCGAAACGCGCTGCGCCTGTTGGGCGAACTCAAAGCAAGCGGCGGAGAAATGGTCGCGGTCTCAGACGAGCAAATCGCGCGGGCGCAGAGCGCGTTGTCGGAACACGCCGGAATCGTCGCCGAATTCACCAGCGCCGCGACCTTGGCCGCAATCGAGACGCTCGATGTCCGCGATCAGTCGGGCGTTCTGGTGATCACCGGTGGGCGCGTGGATTAAGAGGCGTGGAAATCGTGTAGCCGCGAAACGCGGACGCCTGGTTATCGCCCGGCGAGTTCGCCCGGCCCTTCCTGGTCGCTAAGGCGGCGGGATCCTGCCCGGCTGGATCGAGATGTTGGTGGTGTCGCT
>DATHCE010000028.1:0-10084 GCA_035319685.1 Bryobacteraceae bacterium
CGCTGTACCCAGATTTCGTCCCCAGGTTTAGGTCTCCCGGTCCCATTAAAAAATCAGGACGGAACCGAAACTTTAAACTTCGTTCGGGAAACGCCCCGGCCTACGGAACGGCGCAACTCGTCAGACAGGGAACCGGCGGAAACCAAGTCTCTGTCCCGCCGCTGAGCGTATCAATCACCTCGGCTGAGGCTTGGCACGCCGACGTGCCGTTCGCCGTCGTCACCATGACCACCGGCTGAAGTTCAGCGCGCTGGCCCAACTTGAGTCCCAACGACGCTGCGTGCAAGTCGATGAGACCCGCCTGTCCGGGAGCGAGTGAGACGGCCATGGCCCCGGGAACCGGTTGTCCCTGATTGTTCAGAAAGCCGATCGTCGCATAGCAGGGGTCTGGCGGGAAGGCCACCACGTTGAGCCGGAGAGTTTGTCCCAGCGCGATGCCTGCCATCCCGAACACCGGAGAGACATTCGGCATTGCCGGGCCGGGCGGAGGGGCCGTCACCAGGCTAAAGGCAGTGGTGCTGTCGAAAACCTCCACCGACATTCCACACACGGGCGTCATGTCGTCAATCGGCGACCCCAACGTCACCGTGGGCTGAAACTCCGCGCGCTGGCCCGCTGCGATTCCCTGAGATGCGGCCGATAGGTCGAGGAGATCCGCCTGGAGAGCCGTTTGCCCGGGAATCAAGGTCACGACCTTGCTCGCCACGAGCGTTCCATTGCTGTTAAGGAACCCGATGGTGGCGCTGCACGGATTCGCCGGGAACGCCACTACGTTCAGCCGCAACGTCTGTCCGCCGCCCATGCCGATCATCCCGAAACTACCCTGTAATACCTGGGCGGACGCCTGGATTCCACATGAGGCTAAGGCGACAGCCAAAATCAATTTGCGATTCATGACTTTGTCCTCCTTCACTCCCGGGGGGAGAGCAGGTCCCGCCCGGTAGCCACAGTATAGGCTCGTTCGCCATTTGTGAGCCGCTTTTTTTGATCGTGGTAAAACTGGGGACAGCCCGCGTGTTTCCATCCCCGCGACGAAATGGCTGAGCCGCTGGTGGCCGCCAACGCTCTAGAGCGTTAAAACTGCCGTGGGAGACGTCTCCGGCCGCCCGGGTCGGTGATACGCTATCTTGATGGTGCCACAGTGAAATCTGGCGACGTTCTCAAAAAATGGCTGGCGGCCATCAACGGCCACGACGTCGAAGCTCTGGTTGAGCTGATGACCCCGGATTTCGTTTTCGTGAATTCGGTGGGAAATCGAGTCGACGGCGCAAGGGCCATGGAGCCCGGCTGGCGGAATTATTTCACCATGTGTCCGGACTACTGGATTCGCACCGACCTTATCATGTCGGACGGCGACACTCTGCTGCTTGCCGGTGAAGCCGGCGGGACCATCGACGGCCAGCCGTGGGAGACGCCGGCCGCCTGGAAAGCGGTGACGCGGGGCGCCGCGGTTGCCGAATGGCGGGTGTTCGCCGACAACAAGCCGGTCTACGAGATTCTGAAGCGACGGCGGTCATCGTAGCCCAACGCGCGCCTTCACGCCGTTTGGCGAAACTAGATTCACTGCAGCCTCAATCACATCGCGTTTCGACCGAAATCGATTTCCGAGCGCCATCCTCTAATCTTCCATCAGAGAGGTTGGCGCGCCCATTCCGCCACCAGCCCACCGCGAGGCGATAAGTTCTCGAGACTCTGCCGCTTCCACGTAACGGAGATTCCGCGACGAATGGGCGCCGGCCAGCGAGCGTTAGAGTTGGTGCCGTGCGATTCCGGGATATGGATCGCAAAGACGACCGGTCGTTTCAAAACGAATTAGTGAACGCCTGAAGCGGTGCGGGGAGCTAAAAATTCATCCCCCGCCCGCCAGGTGGGAAGTTTCGGGGCATTGGCGACATCGACGCCCAGCACGAATCCGAAACGAGCATACTGTTCCATGCCCGAAAAGTCCCAATCGTCGTGATATTCGTCCGACGGTTGATGATAATGCCGATCGTTAAATTCGGCGAACAGCTTTGCTCCTGCGCCCGGCGGTTTGCCCAATAAATCCTCGCCGCCCTCGACCGAAAACGAAGGAATCCCCACGCGCGCGAAGGAAAAATGATCGGAGCGGTAATACGTTCCCGCCTCCGGCCTGGGATCGGGCTTGATGGTCAGGTCGAACCGCCGCGCCGCTTGCTCGACCAGCGGATACATCGTGGTTCGCTCGGCGCCGTTCAACACCACATCGCTCGCCCTTCCGAACGGCATGAACATGTCGAAATTCAGCGCGGCCGCGGTTTCGCCCGGCGGTACCAGCGGATGCTGGCCGTAATATTCCGATCCTCTCAACCCCGCTTCTTCCGCGCTGACCGCCAGAAACAGCGCCGAGCGCCGCGGCTTCTCGGGCAGCATCGCCCACGCCCGCGCGATCTCGATGATCATGGCGCAACCCGTCGCGTTGTCGGCCGCGCCGTTGTAAATCGCGTCGCCGTTCACCGGCGTCCCGATTCCCAGGTGATCCCAATGCGCACTGAAAATCACGGCTTGATTTCTCAACTGCGCATCGCTGCCCTCGATCTTCGCCGCCACATTGCGGGTATGAATCTCGCGAATTTTCGCAGGCGCGGCGCCCATAAACCGTAGGGGAAGAGGGATCGCGTGAAACCCTCGCGTGTTCGCCATTTCAAGAAGCTGATCCGCCGTCTTGCCGATGGTCGCGGCGATTTTATCGCCCGCCTCTTTCGTCACCCAGGCCCCCACAGCCAGCGCCGGCTCGCCCGGCGCGAGCTTCACCTGCTGATCCTCGCGGCCCCACGACGAACGCACCACTTCCCATCCGTAACTCGCCGTCGGCGTCGTATGGATGATGATCGCGGCCACCGCGCCCTTGCGCGCCGCCTGTTCGTATTTATAGGTCCACCGGCCGTAGTAGGTGAGCGCCGGTCCGGCAAAAAATTTCGGATCGTTCGACGGCGGCTCATTGGTGAACAGCACCACCACTTTGCCGCGTACGTCGACGCCGGCGTAATCGTCCCACTCGTCTTCGGGCGCCGTGATGCCGTGCCCGACGAAAACTGCTTCGGCGTCGAACTTCGCATCGGGTTTCTGCTGATCGGTGACGCCCACAAAATCGTCGAGCCATTTGAACTCGATGGTCTTGCCGTCGTTGGCGACCGCCCTCAGCGTCGAGCCCGGCTGCGGATCGGCGCCGATCAGGTCAAAATTTTGAAAATAAGTTCCGTTGTCGCCCGCCGGTTTGGCACCCACCAGCGCGAACTGCGCGGCGATGTATTCGGTGGCGAGATCGCCGCCGCGGGTCCCGGTGCCGCGCCCTTCCAGAAGATCGCTGCTCAAAAATTTCACGTGCGCGCGAATCCTTTCGCCGGAAATTTCGTTTAGTTGGGCAGCGGCCGTCAGCGCCGTCACGGCTAGCAGGAATATGCGCTTCATGTCTTTAATTCTCAATCCAAGCACGCAGCCATGTCCATTTGAACCGGTCGTGACGGTGAAAACAGGTGGTTTACGCCTACTAATTACGAGTCTGTGTGAAAACAGCGATTTTTACCCCCGGCATGACTGCCGGGGCTTGCTCGGCCCTTGCCGCTCAACGACATTGCCAAGCCCCGCCAGTGATGGCGGGGGTAGATGGCGAGTTTCCACGCCTACTCATTACGGATGGTGTGATTGGATACCCGATTGCAATTCTTGACAGTAGGATGGAAACTTTACTGAGATACCAGGGTCTGACCAGAAAGGGTGATAAAGTCAGCGGGGCGTGTAGGAAGTCTGTAAAATTAACATTCATACCGGAAAAATTCGAAACACACTCGCTATACTAGTAACGCGAAATGCGATTCTCGGTGGACGCACACGCTATCGGCTGCCATCTGACGGGGAATGAAGTTTATGTCAGGAATCTGCTGAACCAGTTTGCCCGTCTGGACTCCGAAAGCCAGTTCATTGCCTATCTCGCGAAGCCTTTCGCGAAGGGGGAAATCCCGTCTCGATTCGAGGTCCGCCAGGTCTCCTCCAATCCATTTAAGAGATTGGGGATGGACCTGATGCTGCGAATGCGGCGCGACCGTCCGGATCTGCTGCACGTGCAGTACACGGGTCCGCTGAATTGTCCGGTGCCGCTGGTGGTGAGCGTGCACGACGTGAGCTACCTGGAGCATCCTCAGTACTTCACCCGCTTCCGCGCCACTCAGTTGAGGCTGACGGTAAAGCGCACCATCCAAGCGGCCGCTCGCGTGCTGACTCCCAGCGAATTTTCGCGCGGCGCGATTCTCAAACATTACGCGATTGACGAAGACAAAGTCGCGGTAGTGCACAATGCCGCTTCGCCGGTGTTCCGGCCCATCGAACGGCAGGTGGCGGCAGCGGCGGTGGAAAGAAAATTCCAGATCGCGGCGCCGTTCGTCCTGATGGTGGGCGATTTGCAGCCGCGGAAAAATCATCTTGGACTTTTGCGCGCCTTCGAGGAGGTTCTGCGCGCCCATCCGAACCTGGCGCATTCGCTGGTCTTCGTCGGCAAGGAAACCTGGTATTCGAAGGAACTGCATCGCGCGGTGGCCTCGTCGACGATCGCTTCCCGCGTGCGCTTCACCGGATTCGTCGACGATGCGGATCTGGCGCACTTCTACGGAGCCTGCGATCTGTTCGTGTTTCCGTCGTTTTATGAAGGCTTCGGGCTGCCGATCCTCGAAAGCATGGCATGCGGCCGCGCCGTGGCCTGTTCGAATCTGACGGCGATGCCGGAGGTCGCCGACGGCGCGGCCATCCTGTTCGATCCTCATTCGACGCGCGAAATGGTGCGCGCCATGGCCGATATTATGCTCGACCAGGAACTTCGGACGCGTCTGGAACGTCTCGGAATACAGCGCGCCGCCCAATTCAGTTGGGATCAGGCCGCGCGCCGGACGCTGGAGGTGTACTATGACGTCGCCGGCGCCGTGCGCCGAGTCAAGTCCCCGTCCATGTTGAAGGCCCGTGCAGGCTCATGAAGTATTTTGTTTTTCTTTTTCTGGCCGTTTGCGGATGGTCTGAATCGCTTCGTTACAGCATCAACTGGCCCAGCGGATTGAGCCTGGGCGAAGCCAGCATCAGCTCCACCAAGGGCCCTGCCGGGTGGGATATCACGGTCGATATCGACGCCAGCTTCCCCGGATTTCCGATTCGCGATCATGACGAAGCCACCTCGACGCCGGAGTTTTGCGCGACCGGCCTCGACAAGAGCTTCACGCACGGCCAGCACAAAGCCGCCGAGCGGATCACCTTCGACCAGAAAGACAACACCGTGACGCGGGAGACGCTCAACGGCGGCGGCAAGAGCGAAATCAATGTCTCGGCGTGCGCGCGCGACGCGCTTACGTTTCTCGAATTCGCCCGGCACGAGCTGGCGCAGGGCCGCGTCGCTCCCCAGCAGCAGGTGATTTTCGGCGCGCCCTATTCGGTGCGCCTGGAATACACCGGCACGCAGACCATCAAGGTAGCGGATCAAAAAGTGGAAGCGGACCGGATGCTGGCGACGATTCAGGGTCCGTCGAGCAGCGTGAACGTGGAATTGTTCTTTGCGCGCGACGCGGCGCGCACGCCGGTGCTGGCCCGTTTGCCGCTCGCGCTCGGCACGTTCACGGTGGAGTTGATCCGCTGAAGATGCGCATCGCGTTTTTCTCTCCGCTCCCGCCGGCCAAGAGCGGCATCGCCGATTATTCCGCGGCGGTGCTGGAGCATTTGAGGAATCTCGCCGAGGTGGAAACGTTCGCGTCGCGCCCGGAGCGTTTCGACGCGTCGCGCTACGACATCGCGGTCTATCAGCTCGGCAACAATCCGTACCACAGCTTCGCGTATGAAGCCGCCCTGGAGCATCCCGGCGTGGTGGTGATGCACGAAGCGAATCTTCATCATCTGATCGCCGATCTCACCATTTCGCGCGGCGATTGGGACGCGTATCTCGGTGAAGTGGAGCGCAACGGCGGCGCCGAAGCGCTCCAATACGCGACGCGTTATGTGCGAACCATCGAACGCGGGCCGGATTACGATCTTCCGATGCTGCGTTCGATCCTGGCGCGTTCGCGGGCGGCCATCGTGCACAGCCGCGCGGTCGAAAGCGAATTGCGCGCGCACGGATTCACTCGCCCGATCGGGAAAATTCCGCACGGCGCATGGATCGTCGACGCGGATCGCATGAAATATCGGGCGCGTCTGGGGCTCGGCGAGCGCACGCCGCTGATCGGAATTTTCGGCTTCCTGAAGCCTTATAAACGCATCGCCGAATCGCTGCGGGCCTTTAAACGACTGGTACGTGTGATTCCGGACGCGCGCATGATCCTGGTCGGTGAGCCGCATCCCGAATTGCCGCTCGAATCGATGATCGCGTCGATGGGATTATCGGCGCACGTGCGCGTGCTCGGATTCACGCCCATCGAAGACTTTAACGGGTATCTCGGCGCGTGCGACATTGTCCTGAATTTGCGTTATCCGACGGTGGGCGAAAGCTCGGGCACGCTGCTGCGCGCGCTCGGAATGGGAAAGGCCGTGGTGGTTTCCGGCGTCGGATCGTTTCAAGAGTACCCCGATGACATTTGCCTCAAGGCACCGGTCGACGCGAGCGAAGAAGAGCACCTGTTCGAGTATCTGAACCTTCTGGCTTCGCGTCCGGAAGTGGCGCGGGCCTTGGGCGCGCGCGCTCGCGAATGGGTCTCGAAGGAATGCAGCTGGGAATCGGCGGCGCGGCGATATTTGAGTTTTCTGGAAGCCGTGGCCCAGAATCGCGAGTGGCGCGAGCCGGAGCCCGCCGCCATCCAATCGCAAGAACAAGCCCCGCAAGAAAAAGCCCCGCAAGAAAAAGCTCCGCAAGAAAAAGCGATCGCGGCGGCGGTTTCGGGCGATTACATTGCGTCGTGGGCGCCGGCGGAAGACGGATCCCGAGGCTACGTCGACACGCATCGTACGCGCCTCGAAAAAACGCTCGCGATCACGCCGCCCGGCTCGAGCGAAGATCGCATTCTGGAGATGGGCGCGTATCTGCAGATCACTCCGGCGCTGAAAACCAAGCTCGGCTATGGCGAAGTACGCGGCTGCTATTTTGGCGAAGCAGGACACGTGGATCACAGGCAGGTCACGTCGGAATCCGGTGAAACATTCGAGTGCGATGTTGATTTATTCGACGCCGAAAAAGATCCGTTCCCTTACCCCGACGGATATTTTTCCACGGTGCTGTGCTGCGAGCTGCTGGAGCATCTGACCACGGATCCGATGCACATGATGATGGAGCTGAACCGCATCCTCAAGATCGGCGGGAGCCTGGTGCTGACGACGCCGAATATCGCGTCGCTGCGCGCGGCAGCCGCGATTTTACAGGGTTTTCATCCCATGCTGTTTCCGGCGTATATCCGTCCGAGAGCGGGCGGCGAAGTGGAGGCGCGGCACAGCCGCGAATATACGCCGCGCGAGATTCAGTCGCTGTTCGAGGTCGCCGGGTTTGAATTGACCTTGCTCGACACGGGACCGTTTCGCGAAGAGCCGAAGCCCGAGCTCCAATGGGTGGAGCACCTGATGGACCGCTACATTCTTCCCAAAGATCATCGCGGCGATGGGATTTACGCGGTGGGACGGAAAACGGGCGCGGTGAAACAGCGATACCCGGAGTGGCTGTATAACTGACGCGGTTGGGACGGCCACGCCGGCGTGCTACGATTGCGGCAGAAATGCATTTCCCTTCTTTGAACGTCGATCCGTCCGAAGCCGCGTGGCCGATTTTTCTCGAAGCCGTGGTGGGCCTGGCGGTCGGCGCGCTGATCGGAATGCTGGTGCGCATCCTGAGAAGGCAGCCGATGACCGGCGTGCTCGCTGATGCGGCGCTGGGCGCGCTCGGTTTCGTGGGCGGCGCGGTCGGCTCTGTGCTGATGCCCTACAAACAAAATACGGTGACCTATCACGTGGGCAACACGATCGTGCGCACCACCACCAGGCGTTATCAGCATCCGTACCGGGCGGCGTTTGTGCTGGCGATCGCGTTGCCGGTGGTGTGGGAATTGTTTCGCTATTTTCGCAGCAGGCGCGCCACCGTTTCCAAGTGATAGGTTTGCGGAAACAGATCCACCAGCGTGAGCTTTTCGATGGTGTATTCGCGGAGGCCGGCGAGATCGCGCGCAAGCGTTGCGGGATCGCAGGAGACGATGGTGATGCGCGGCGGAGCGAGCCGGTTCAGATGGGCGACGACGCTTTTGCCGAGTCCCGCGCGCGGCGGATCAGCGAGAACGAAATCGGGCGCTTGATCGGGCGCCGGTATATTGAGCCTGGCAAGGTAATCCTCGACGCGCGCGTGCTCGGCACGCGCTTTGGGAACGTTGACTTCAAGATCACGAACGGCGCTCGCGCCGGCTTCGACGGCCGTTACGGTCTCGAATTTTTCGGTGAGCGGCCGCGCGAATAATCCGACGCCAGAATACAGATCGAGCGCCGATTTTCCTTCGGCGTTTTGAAGGGCGGCGTCGGCCAAGGCTTCAATCAAAAATCGATTGACCTGGAAAAACGATCGCGGGCTGACGCGGAAAGCTCCGAACCTGGTCGGATAATTCAGCGCGACTGTGGATTCCATCCACTCGTAAAACGTTTTCGCGACCGGACGTTCGTATTCGAGCACGTTGATCTGCACGTCCCGCTCATTGGTGAAGATTTCGATGGAGCTGACGAAGCGCGGGAAGCGTTTGTCGGGCAATCGTTCGCGAATCATCGCGAGGGCCTGATTCAATCGCGGCGACGAGATGGGGCAATCGCCCGCAAGCGCGACCAGATGGTGCGATCGCGCGGCGCGAAAGCCGATTTTTTCGCCGGCGATGTGAAACTGCGCGCGATTGCGATAAGCCAGCGGCTCGGCGCTGACGACGCCGATTTCTCCTTCGTAAGAGAGTTTGCCGACGCGGCGCAACTGCTCGCGCAGGATCTCGATTTTTCGCGCGAGCTGAAATTCATAAGGCGCGTGCTGATACTGGCAGCCGCCGCAGGCTCCGAAGTGCGGGCAGGGCGGCGCGACGCGCTCCGGCGCCGGTTCCAGAATTTCCATCAGGTCGGCGTGAATATCTTTTTGAACTTCTACGCGCGCAAGCTCGCCCGGCAGAACATAGGGCGCAAGCACCACGCGCCCGTCGTCGATCCGCGCCAACCCGTCGCCGCCGTAGACCCACTTTTCGATACGAACTTCGTTTACGATGAAAATTTCCCCTTAAATCAGAATGAAAGCACGAGTCTTTTCCGGCATTCAACCCACCGGCAGTCCGCACATTGGAAATTATTTGGGCGCGCTGAAGAACTGGGCCAAGATTCAGTACGACTACGATAGCATCTATTGCATCGTCGATCTGCACGCGGTGACGATTTATCAGGAGCCGCGCGAGCTGCGCCAGAAGATCGAGGAGCTGGCCGGGATGCTGCTGGCGATCGGCATCGACCCGACGTATTCCTCGCTGGTGGTGCAATCGGCGATCCCGCAGCATGCCGAGCTCGCCTGGATGCTGACGTGCGTGACGCCGGTCGGATGGCTCGAACGGATGACGCAGTATAAAGCGAAGGCGGCGGCGCAGGAGACGATCGGCGACGGGCTGCTGCAATATCCGGTGCTGATGGCGGCGGATATTTTGCTTTACAACGCGGCGATCGTGCCGGTCGGCGACGATCAATCGCAGCACCTGGAGCTGACGCGCGACCTCGCGCAGCGCTTCAATTCTCTGTATGGCGATACGTTCGTCGTGCCGGCGACGCATCTGCCGACGGTGGGCGCGCGCGTGATGGGGCTGGATGAGCCGGATAAAAAAATGAGCAAATCGGCGACGGGCAGCGGGCATGCGGTGAGCCTGCTGGATCCGCCGGAAGTGATTCGCAAAAAGATTTTGCGCGCGACCACGGATTCGAATCCGGCGGTCGATTACGAAACAATGGGCGCGGGCGTCGCGAATCTGCTGACCATTTATCAGGCGTTCACGGAGCTGCCCGAGGTCGACGTCCGCGCGCATTTCGAAGGGATGCGCTACGGCGATCTGAAGAAGCAGGTGGCCGAAGCGGTGATCGCCGCGATCGAGCCGATTCAGAAGCGGTACCGGGACAT
>DATHCE010000029.1:0-15232 GCA_035319685.1 Bryobacteraceae bacterium
ATCCCGAAATCCGCCGCCAGCTCACTTTGGTTTTGAAATTCGCAACACCCGCCACGTCGCGCGCATCCACCACCGAAAACGATATTACGTCATCCAGCCAGTCCTGGCTGTATCCTTCTTTGTATTGCGTGGCAACGGTCAGTGTATAGTCTTGCCGGGTCAGAAGGCAATCGAACGTGAAATCGACTTCAAACGTTTCCCCCGCCCCCACCGTTCCGAAATCCACATGCTCGATTCTCGTATTGGTTCCGAACACGTCAATGCCCAGCCGGTTGCGAATCAGCACGCCCACCACCGGATCGTCCAGATCTGTTTCGGCGCGCGCCCGGACGCGAATCGTCATCGGCTCGCCCGGCGTAAGATTGCGCGTCGATGCCCCGTTTTCGTCGATCAGATCGGCGAGAATGACGCGGCTTGCGCCATCCCCATGACGAAACGTTCCTCCTGTGCACGATGGATCGAGCGGCCGCTGCTCCTGCCGCTCCAGCACCAGCCCCACGTATCGATTGACTACTTCGCTCGGATTCCCGATCGCGGCGACCTTCCCGTCCACCATCAGCGCGGCGCGATCGCACAGCCGTTTCACCAATCCCAAATCGTGCGAAACGAACAGCACCGTCACGCCTCGCGATTTCAGCTCTTCGAATTTCTTGATGCACCGGTTCGCGAAAATCGCGTCGCCCACCGCCAGCGCTTCATCCACAATCAGGATTTCCGGGTCCACGTGAATCGCCGTCGCGAACGCCAGCCGCACGTACATGCCGCTCGAATATTCCTTCACCGGACGATCTATGAAGGTTCCGATCTCGGCGAATTTTTCGATGTCGGGAAACACGCGGTCCATTTCGCGGCGCGGCATCCCCAGAATCTCGCCGTTGAGAAAAACATTCTCGCGACCCGTGAATTCGGGATTGAACCCCGCGCCCAGTTCGAGCAGCGCCGCGATGCGTCCCTTGGTCAGCACCCGCCCGCGCGTCGGATCGAGAATGCCGCTGACGATTTGCAGGAGCGTGCTCTTGCCGCTTCCATTGGGCCCCACTATGCCGAAAACTTCGCCGCGCTCGACTCCCAGCGTCACGTCACGCAGCGCCCAAAATTCCGTCGGCGAATAATCGGTGGTAAAAGGAAGAAATTCCAGCAACCGGTCGACCGGGCGCCGGTACAGGCGATACACCTTCGAGACGTTCTGAATCTGCAGCAAGAATTTTAGTGTATCAACTGCCCATCTTCAGGCTTCGTCGCAGCGACTCCGGCAGCGGCAAACCATAGCCGATCAGGCAGAACTGATCGAGCGCGAACAGCACCACGCTCTCAAATCCTCTTCCCAGCGCCGCCTTCACTTCTTTCACCCACGCCGTCTTCGAATTGCTGATTCCCACCAGGTGCGCTCGCTGCGCCGCCGTGAAGCCAAGCGATGCTCCGAAATTTAGCGTCGCCCGAACCTGGTCGAGATCTCGTCCGAGTGTGAACCCGAAATCTTCGGTCTTGAGTACCGTCAAGGCTTCCGGTGTCCACGCCCCGGTTGGAAAATTGATCGTCTGATTGAACGCCGTCTGATTCACGTCCGTCGGATACAGCACCTCAAAGCGGCACGCGGACTGGCTGGTCCGCACGTACGTCATGATTGCATTTGTGAAATTCCCGATAACAGCGGGTAAATACGCCGATTCATCCGGATAATCCGTAGGATTTACCGTATTTGTCGTAATGACCGCCATTGCATGTCCATATTCGGACAAAAATTGGCTCTGATTCCAGGCGTCATAAAACGGCATTCCCGAAAAAGCCACTCCGTCCCCATTGTTCGGAAAATACCACCACTGCACCTCGCCGAATTGGAGGAACGGAGTCAGTCCCGCCGTGGCTTGCATCCCGGCGATCTCCGCGTAGGCCTGCTGCCAGAACGCCAGGCTGGTCGGCGAAAAATTCGTCTGTAGCGACGGCGTCGGCAGCAGGATCGGATCGCCCGCCGGACCCACCTGCGCGATCCCTGCCGAGGCCGACGGATTGCCGTTCCCCAACTCCATGCTGAACGACGCTGCCATATCGATCCCGTAGCCCTCGAGCGCCGTGAAGAAACTCAAACTCCAATCCCGAACCGCGCGATTTAGTATCGGCGACGCGGTCGGATCCGTATACCAGTTGCCATCCACGCCGCCGCTCAGCGCCGCCCCTGAAGCCGTCACCGTGAATCCGCTGCTCGTAGTCGAGACAGCGATCGTCGTATCGTTCCCCGCCGATCCGATCGTTCGCGAATAAATCGTGAGAACATTGCCCGACGCACTCGCCCAGACTGCCGTGTATCCGTTGTTCAGCTCGAGCGCGAACACCGTCGCGATCGTGTCCGCCGTATCGCCCACGTGAATCAGCTTCTGCAGAACCGTGTCGGTCGAGGACAGCTCGCCCGCCGTGCCCAGCGTGATCGTCACGAAGTAATTCGGCTCCGGAGTACCGGAAAATGTGATCGTCGCCGACGCATATACGTTGCCCGTGTCCACCAGTTCATAGAACCAGAGCGCGCCGACGTAATGATTCTGCCGTCCAGTGAACCCCAGCGAGTCTATCATCCACGCAGTCCGCTCCGGCGCGAGCGCGAGGGAATGCTCGGTGTCCCAATCCGTAGCCAGTGCCAGCCGCGGCTGCGCCGCAAACACCGGCAGCGTCGTCGTCGGCACGGCGAGTTCGACGAAGTCGAAGTAGAACGCATTTCCGTCCGGACCCGCTTGCGTCAGCGTCACCGTGTAGCTTCCCGCGGCATATTCGCCCACCGGATATCGAAACAGGACATCCTCGCCCGCGATCAATAAATTCACCGTGCCCGCCGATGTGCCGTTCACGCTGATCGATACTTGCGCGCCGTTTGACAGATACCGCAGCCCCAGGTACAAGGTGTGCGCCTGCCCCGCCTGGTAGGTGCAGGTGACCGAATCTCCGGCGGACGTCGTCGAGTGAATCGTGCCACCCGAGTAATTTCCCAGAGTCTCGGACCACGATCCGCTATACGCGCAGTTCACCGCATCGTCCTCGATCCGCAAAGTCCCCGGACCCGCTACCGCATACGTTTGATTTGTGCCGGTAACGGACCAGTTCGAAACCACGACCTCAAATTCGCTGCGCTCAAATGTCCCGGCCTGTAAATTCGCGGCATAAGTCCAGCGTATTTTACGAATATTATTTGTCGGGATTGTATAAAGCGTGCCCGCCAAGTCCGGTGACGTCGTTCCTTGGAGGGAACTGAAGTCCAGCGTGACTTGCCATTGCATCGGCGATGTCCCGTTCGCAAACGTCTTCGACGGCGCGTCCCATGTCTCCGCGCCGGTCGTGTACGCGTACATCCCGAATCGATTCCCGTTCGCGCCCGCCGTGCTCGCCGTGTACGTTCCGCCTCCGGTGTAATACACCCGGATTGTATCCGGCGCGGTTTGCTCCGCCCACAGTAATGTCGAAAATGTTTGAATGCTCAGCACCAGAGCCGCGATCGTCGACGACAGCGTGTCCGTCCCGTAAAGCTGATAGGTGTAATGCTCCGCCAGATAAGCCAGCCCGACGTAATCGCCGCCGGCGACCGTCCCCGACAACGTGAAGTCTGCGTACGCGCACTGATAACTCCCCGCGACCGCCGTCGCGTGACTGATCAGCGGCACCCAATAAATCGTCTCCGATCCACCTTCGGGTGTGGCCCAGATGCGCAACGACGGCCAGTCGACCGTCGCATATAAGTCCGAATCCATCGGAATGCAATTCGTCCGCGTCTCTTGATACGTCAACACCAGGCCGCTCAAATCGCCGTCCGGCAAATATCGAAACGCCGGGTGCTCGAACGTGTTGTCGCGATTCCATTCGATCACGGCCCAGTCGAACTGCTGGCGCCAGGTTCCGGAAACCGTGAACCCGCTGGCGGAGGTCGAGCTCAGTGCCGCAATCGCGGACGGCTCGTAAAAATAACATTGCAGGTCGCGATCCGGAGTCAGTTTTTCGAGGGTCATAACCGGACGATCACCGTCAGATCTTGCCCCGGCAGTGTTCCCGATGCGGTGGGCACCGACGTGATATTCAAACTCAGTTGCGACTCCTCAATCAGCGCCGGAAGCCCGAACCCGTCTACGACATTCGATTGCGTCGCGCCGTCGGCGATCGTCAGCGTACAGTAGGCGCTCGTGCCTGCCATGATCTGCAGCTCGATAGCGGCGCCGCTCGGAGCTTGATTCACCACCGCAAAAATATCGCGCGCCGCGTGCGACGATTCCACCACCAGCGGCGGCGCCGCATCGGTCTGAATGGCCAGGTAGCCCTCCACTTGAATCGAAAGCTGCCCGCCCGAGAGCGTTCGCAGTCCCTGGTCGGTGGTCGCGCCGAACGCTCCCGTCGCCACCTCGCTGCTTCCTTTTGTATTCGTCACGAAAAACTCCGCCGCGCCCACCCGGACATCCGGCAAAAAGATCGACGCGGCATAACTCCCGCTCGCAGGGCTCCCGAAAAAGTCCGGAACAAACGGCACGATCGTGACATTCGCCTGTAAGTGATAGACCGCGGTCCCGGCCGCGTGCGCCGCTGCGGCGCTCCCGTGCGATCCGCGAGTCACCGTGTACGCCGCGCCGGACACCGCCGTCACTTCCAGAATTTCGCTCTCGATCTGAATCAAATCCCCGGCCACCGCCGGCCCGGCCGCGCTCAACGTGATCGTCGTATCCGTCGCACCCGCCGCGCTCGCCAGCGTGTACGGCGAAGGACTGTTCAGTTCATTCCAGGAAAACAACGTTAATGTCCCCGCCGAAATCGTGTGCGTGTTCGTCAGATCGGTGAACGAAACTCCCACCAGCTCGATCGTTCCCTGGCCTGCCAGATTCACCCCGAACACCGGCGCCGGTGGAACGTCCGTGTCCGTTCCGCCCGCCCCTCCGATCTGCCATCCCGTCACTGGATTCAGCGCCGCCGGGCTCTCCTGATTCAGCGCATTCGCCGATCGCCCGGAAACTTCCACGGTCGCGCCGGTCTCGTTCGGAACCTCGATCTGTACCGGACTCGTTGCGCCCAACCCGCCGAAATTCCACGTCGCATCAGCGACCACAAAATAGCTGGTCGAATCCGGCGTCACGGTCCACGCGGGCGACACCGTCAACGTCGTGGCCGTGTTCGAGATCACGCTGCTCTCCTGCGTCGCGCCCGTGCCTCGCGTGATCCGCACCAGCGCGCCTTTGAAATCGTTCACCAGCATCCCCATCGTGCTGTTTCCGATCGTCGTCGATGAGAAAATGTTCGCCACGATTTCCGGTTCGAGTTCCAGCCTCCAGTAGAAGTTCGCGTGATCGTAGTTGGCATCCGGCGGACCCTGCAACTCCGCCGTCGCGCCCGCATCGGTGTAGGTCGCCGCGATCGTGACGTTCGATGCAATCAGCAACAGCGCCGTGGGAACCTCGCCTCGATACACGTTGAACCCCGCCGCGCCCGCGGAAAAACTCAATCCCGAAAGCGTCACTGCGTTGGTATTGGTTCCCGCCCGAATCGTCGCGGGAATGGTGAACGACAACGCGCTCTCGCCGCCGCTTCCGTCCAGCGCGCTCACCGCGTAGTACAGCGTCTGCCCGCCCGCCAGTGTTCCGCCTGTCGTGTTCACAGCGGCGTCCAGACTCACCAGCGGAATCCCGACGCTGGTCGCTACCGGCTTCGCCGGCGGCACGAACGCACAGCTCAGCGTCACCGTGTACGTCCCGTCCGCGCTCTCCGTGTCCGTCTCTGTGATCCCGAACTGGTCGATCCCGTTCGAGTCGATAACGCTTCCCACCAACGGCCGCGGGATCCCGACTCCGGCGCCGGGCTGCTGCGCGGTTCCATTGCCCGCCGACCCCGCCGACGTGTACCAGGTATCGTCGTGCCATTGCGCCGTCACCATTACCGTCTGATAATTGGTGCCCGGCTGCATCTTCACCACACGAAAAGGCTGCCTCTCGAGCCCTTCCTTTAAATAGGTGATCGTAATCAGATCGCCCGGCGAGATCCCGATCCCCTTCACCGTCGTCTCGAAGTCGATAAACGTATATCCCGCGATCGTCTTATTCAGTTGAAGCGACAGAATCCGCGTCGCCTGGTCGAAATTCGGCAATCCCAGCGCCATCGAGGACGCCGTCACCTGGCGATCCGTCAGCAGCGCGTCGTCGATATCCACCAGCGACAGACTATCCTGCTGATACCCGTTGAACTCGTCTTGAAACTCCACCGTCAGCCGGTTCGGCGTCGCCGCCGTAAGCTGCGACCACAACCGGATCGCCGGCGCGCCGTTGGCGTCTCTCACCAAGCCTGAAAACGTTGCCGATCCGTCGCTGAACTCGTATGCCGGCCAGCCTCCGTTCAGCATCTCCGTGCTATTGCTTCCATCGGGAAGCGCGGGCTGTTGCAGCGCCATCGTATTCTCCACCGTCAACGTCAGCAGCCCGCCGCTGCCGTACGTCAGCATCAGTTGCGACGCGTTGCGAATCCCCTTGGCGATCTCGGCCGCGCTGTAGGTGTCGTCGATCACCAGGTTGCAGCCGAACATCGTTGCCGCCACTGGGTTCCCGTTCAGATCCGTCGTCTCGATCGCCTGATCGCAATACGCCGCCGCCGAAGAGAAGCTCGCCAGATCGAGCTCCGTCGTCAACCACCCGCTCCTGCGCAGCACGTCGAGCAGCACCCATGCCGGATTATTCGAAAACGATTCGCCGAGCGACGTCCCGGTCGAGTCGAACTGTTCGAGCTTGAGCCCGTTGATCAGCACCTGAATCGTCGCGAGCGTCGTTCCGTTGCTGATCGCGTTCGGCACCACCACGCTCATCATTCCCATGCTGCCGTACGGATCGCCTAGCGGATTCCCCGACGAATCCGTAAAATTCATATCGAACGCGCCGTTGCGCGTTCCCGTCGTGACCACGTTGTACCATCCGGTCGCCGTCATGTTCACGCCGCTCTGCCCTTGCGGGATTTGGATACCGTTGACGATCACCATAATCACGCCCTCGATCTCGCCCATCCCCAGCAGCACTTCCATCCGCGTAAGGTTCCCGTCGTTGCGCGCAAACACGATCGGAGGGTAGTACCACGCGGTCCCGTACACCAGCGGCACCGGATCGTTATAAACCGCCAGGTTGTCCTGGATCACGGAGAGTTGGGTGCCCGTTTCGCCGAAACTCCGCACTTGGATCTGCGGCGGAACGAACTCGATCCCGCCGAAGGTCTGGTTTACGTTACCCGACGAGTCCGTGCCGAACATACCGCGCGCCACGCACGACGCCCGCGTATAATCGCAAGTCGTAAATGGCGATCCGCTGTTTAAATTCCCGAATCCGCCCGCAACATCCGGCGAATATCCGCATTTATATAGCGCCGAGTATTTCCCTTTCGCGCCGCCGTTGAACGCTTCCTGTCGCTGCGCCAGGTTCGCGGGAAAATACCACGGGCACCGCCGCAATATTTGCACTTCCGGCAGAATAATCCGCGATAGACTCAGCCGGTTATTGAATCCGATTCGAAAATTCGACTCGGTAATCTGATCCGGCGGATTCGCAACCCCCAGAAACACCACCCGGGATTCCGACGCCGGCGCATTCCCCACCAGGTCATAGAACAGGAAAGTGACCGTGAGTTGCGAGCCCTTGAATCCGGTCTCGCGCTCGATCTCTGAAAAATGGGAATCCGCGTTCGCCAGCGTCACCGAAACCGACGCCGACGAATCCAGCCCGTCCACCGACGACGCCCGCAGTTGAAAAACGTTGCTCTTCAGCAGCCGCGCGTTGTACGTGTTGCCGTTGAAGGTTACCGCATGCGTGCTCCATCGCTCGGTCGCGCCCGAGCTCAGCACGCAGTCGAACAGGAACAGCGGCGTTGGCGGAGCCTGCTGTTCTTTCAGCTCGTCGATCGTCGCCATTTAGTTCTCCGTGTTCACGATTCGAATCACCGCGTCATACACGTCCGTCCCCTGCGCCGTCACCGTGATCTGATCCTCCGCGAAACGAGCGTTCGCGTAAACTCCACCGTTAGCCGTGGTCATCTTGTAATCCGACGGAGCCAGTTGCGCCTCCACCTGCATTCCCCACAGATCCACCGACGCGCCCGCGATCATCTGCGCCCCGAATGTTACCGGGGTATCGCTCGATCTCAAATTCGTCGAAAACGAGATGCGCGCCCATGCGGTGCTCAGCGCGAAAGTCTGCGTCGCGGTTCCGATCATCAGCGTCACGCTCGACCCCGCGATCGTTCGCGCCCAAACGCTGATGCAATATTCGAAATTCGCCGGAGCCCCCAGTGTCTGCGCGACCGCCAGCGGCGCCGATCCCGCGTTAACTACTCGCGTCGCCCTCGTCGTCCCCAGCGGATCGTCGATCCCGGTCGTCAGCTCGATCAGCGCGCCGTTGGTCCACGCCGATGCCCCGAACGTCTCGCTCTGCGCGAGCAAATTCCCCGCCGGATCAAGAAACGTGAACGTCTGCCATCGTCCCGACGTCGCTTGGAACAGCGTTTCAATCGCGGTCCACTCGGCCAGAGTCATCCCCGACGCGTGTAATTCCCATGCGAGCGCCGCCGCATCCGGATCGGGAAACAGCACCGTGCTCCCGTCGCCCAGCGTGTTCACCACCGTTCGCTGCACCGATGTTTTCGTCACCGGATATAACGCCGACGCGCCCGTGCTCAACTGCGGAAAAAATAGCATCAGCGGTTCTCCCGGATCACCGCCGTCGTCTTGCCCTGCTGTGCCCCCGCGAAATTCAGCGCCAGCTGGTCCGCGTCAAAGCTGCAATTTGCATACACCGTCCCGTCGAACGGATCGGTGAACGAAAAACTCCCCGCGCGTCCGCCTTCGCTCTCGAAGAACTGCTCTAGATTGGCCAGCTCCGATTCATCCAGCAAGTCCAGCCGGATCGTCCATCGGCGCAGCGGCGCGCCGTATCCCGGAAATCGCTGCTCGCTTCCATCTAGAAACCGGAACACCTGCGTCGAAAAATTCCTCTGCCGGTCGCTCGGATACTGCGCCACCACCCCCGTCTTCAGCACCGGAAAACTCGCCACGCTACACCTCCCGGATCACGTCGTTCAACGTCGTCGACTGCAACATCGCCTGCCTCACCGCCATCGCGATATCGTTGCTGTGATCGAGAAACGATTGGCTGTCCATCGCCTGCACCTGCACGGTGATCTGCGCCGATGACGCGGTTGCGGCAGGCTGCGGCCTCGGCAATCCTCCGTCCGCCGTGTCGACGCTGGACGCACCCGCGCTCGACGCGCTGATCCCCGCCGTCCCGCTCACCGGAAGCGGCGCGACATAGGGAACCAGCGGCGCAGGCTGGCTGCTCCCGCCTCCGCCGCCGAACAAACTCACCAGGCCGGAAATCAGCGGACTCAACCCCAGCCCGAATCCCAGCACGCTTTCGAGCGTGCTCCCCACCGACCCCGCCGTCGAGGTCCCGCCCGACTCCTTCGCGCTCGAGTTCTGCGTCACCGCCTGCGTGTTTTGCTCGAGCGAAGTGATCTGCTCCTGATTCACTGTTTCGAGTTGCTGCAACTGCTGCGTCAGCGATGTGAGCTGCCCGCTCAACTCGCTCGTCTGCGAGTTCCCCGCCCCGCCCGACGCCGTCGATCCCCCCAGCAGCGTCGCGACGTCATTTAGTGGATTCGTGTTGGCCATCTCTCCATTCCCTCTCCAGCGTCAGAAACGCATCCGCGTCCCGCGCGCTCAACTCGTTCACGTCTCGCAACCCCGCGAATTTCCAGGTCAGGAATCTCTCGATCCATTCGAGACTCTGCGGCGTTGCCAGCGATTTCGGACACTCCTCCGTCGCCACGCGTCCGCGGACCCACACCAGCTTCCGCGCCGCGCGCCGCTCCTCCGGCAGCCACCCGCATCTTCGTTTGGATTCCAGGCCCGCCCGCCTGCATTCGTCGCATCTCCACGCGGCCTGGTTCGAACTTTGAAAATGAAATGCGACGATTAGTTTTTTCGTTCGTCTTCCGTCAACCCGCACTCGCGCTTGATGCGTCTCAAAACCTCCGCGGCAAGATCAACCGGCCCCGCCTCAATCAGCCTTTCCGGCGTCGCCGCGGCGCCGTCGATCTCGATCCCCTCGACGCCGGTCAGCCCCCATTCGAGATACGCGCGGTCGACCTCCGCTGCCAGCACCGTCGCTTCCAGTTTCTCTTTCGCGTCGTTCCCCGCTTCGAGATACTCCACCTTTCGCCCGATCTCGCGAATCCGCCGCGCCAGTTCGATTCTTCTGCCGAACGACACCCGCACGATCCCGAATCGAACGCCCGCATGCGTCTCGGAATCGAACCAGACCGAGCTCGCGTATCTCTCAGCCGCGTCTCGATCAGCCGAATGCGATGAACAGTTCATTTTCGCTGGTCCCCTGCGCCCTGTCGTTCTGAAATTTCCATTGAAGACGCGTCTCGCTATCGTCGTACTGCGGCACTTGCGGCACCATCGCCGGCATGTACGCCCCGAACAACTGGTTCGCCTGCTCGCCCAACTGGAACATCACCCCGATGGGAGACCGCTGCCGCGCCGCTTGATACAGCGCCGCCGTCTGCGCGTCCGCCATCTCGAACAACTCGAAATTCAGCGTGACCTTGCGTTGCCCCGCCGCGATGCATCGCGCGTAATCGCTCCCGAATTCCTTCACCCGGAGATTGACGTCGTTGTTGAGCGTCAGCTCCGCCGAGGTCAGCGTCATAAATTGGTTCGGCGGAACCCCCATCCACACTTCGCCCAGATGTCCCGGCACGATGGTATAGTCGAATCCCGTCGTGGACGGCTCCGCAGGATACGTCGTCAGCCCTCCCTGCCCGCTCGTGAAACTCGCGCTGTCCAGCAGATCCCGCGCCGGTCCGGCAAAATCGAACTCCTGATAGTCCCCGTTCACTTTTACCGTCAGCGTGTCCACCGCTCCGCCTTCCACGATCCTCTGCACCGCCGTCGACGGGTCCCAGTAATCGAACACGCTCACGCTTCCCAGGCTTTCCGCCAGTGTGTACGTAATCGTGGTGCCGAACGCCGACCCGCTCGTCGGAATATTCGTAAACGGCGCGTTGAGGAAAATCGTCTGCGAGTCCTGAACCGCCGCGACGAATCGGATCTCGCCCGAAAACGTCACCGCCTGCCCCGCGCTCAACCCGTGCGGCGCCGTGAACTGAATCTCGGTCTGATTGGTAACCGACGCCACCGTTCCGCCGTTCCAGATCGCCGGCGTCCCGCCCATCCCCGCCTGAAACAGCGGCCCGTGACTCGGCTGCGCCGTCTGGTCCGTCCACTCCGTCATGAACGAGCTGATCTGGTAACTCGTGATTTCCCGAATCGTGTTCGGCAGCCCGACAAACGTCCGGCTCCCCGTTTTGTCCCGCCGGCTGGTCTGTTCCGGAACCTGTTTCGCCCCGAACTTCACCAGCGGAATGCGATTCTGAATCGTGATCGCCGGAACAATCCCGTAGGCCGGCTCCAGCGCGACATAAATTCGTTCGTTATTCGACGATATATAACAAGACATTCTCGCTTCCTGTTCAGCTCGATAAATCCACTTCGAAGCTCACCTTCGCCACTTGCAGGAAATTCTTTCCACCCTGCGACACCGGATCGAAATTCACTTCGTATCCGCCCGTGAAAAACACGCCTTGGCCCCAGCTTCCGCGGTTCGAATCGAGCACCTGCGTCACCGCGTCCACGTACAACCGCACCTGATCTTCGATCCCCTCGATCCGGTCCTGCGACACCCGGACTTCCGCCACCGTTCGCACTTTTCCGGAAAATGTCCGGAATTTTTCCGTCAAAGTGTTCCGAACCCGATCCGAATATACGTGCACCTCCGGATAAATCACCGCGAGGGCTCGCTCCGAAATCGCCGGCGATACATTCTGATTGATCACCTGCGCCGGAGCGAGCGGCGCCAGCGCGATCCCCGAATCCGCCGCCAGCGTCGATACCGCCGGGCCCACGCCCGTGTTCGGATCCTTCAGGAATCCGGCAAAAAGATTCGCCACGATGCTCGCCGTCTGTGCCACCTGCCTACCCTCGCCTCAAGGTTTGCCCGCCGGTTACGTAAATATCGGGCGCCTGCCCCGTACCAGGCGCCCGTCCCGCGGCCAGGCCAGGCCCTGGCAGCGTGAAACTCTGTCCCACCGGAATCGGAGTCGCTGTCTGCAGCTTCACCGAATCGTCGGTCAATCCCACGTACACGTTCAATCCCGTTGCGTTGCTCGGCGGATTCACCCCCGCCACCACCATCGCGCTCGCCGCCGGAGTCTCGAACGTCGTCAATTCGCTCGGTGCGCCTTCCTGTCCTGTGGCCGATACCCAGCTCGCCTGCACGTAATACAAGGTTGCGGGGATCGTCCCCGACGTTGAGCTCAGCGCCGGCGTCTGCGCTTGCGGAATCGGATTCAGCGCCAGCCCGATCCCGAATTTCACCGTATTTTCTTTCGCATTTCTCGAAAGTTCACGATATTCTTTGAGCTTTTGCTGATAACGGTCGTTCAATTGATTGTTGAACGCGTCCCGGTAGATGACGGCCAGCGTATGCAGTGCGTGCCAGCGCTTCATCTGGGAGGTGACCACTACGTCCGACACCCCGATCGTCCTCCGGATATTCGAGATCGGGTCCACGCTGCGTGTGTGATCGAGCAGAATATCCACCACGGTCTCCGAGATCTCCTCGGTCGCCAGGCTGAGCTTGACGTCCACGTCGATCCCTTCCGTGCTCGCAACGTTTAGAATCGCCGACTCGTACGTCTGCAAATCCACCGTGTCGTTCGGATTTCCGTCCGTGAGCAGCATTTTAAATCCTCTTCCATTTGGCTTCGGTGGAGGCGCGAAATTCCTCAGCCTCTTCCGGCGTCGCCAGGTCGGCTTTCTCCTCCACGATCATTCGGGCCGCCAGCGCCCGCGGTACCTGCGTCTTCACGCCGGCCCGTCCGCCGTCCGGCGTCTCGCGGCTCACGATCACCACCGAGGGATCTCGTAATCCCGCCTCAATCCGCCGAATTTTCTGATAATAAGCCCGCAAATCCATTCGCTACCCTCCCGGTGAGGCGGGCCGGATTTAAACCCGGCCCGTCCCCCGATTTAGCTGTTTACCTGAACTCCAAAGCTGTTCCGCAACACACCGGTGCCGTACAGCACGTCCACCGTGAACTGCTGCGCCAGCGTGTTCGGCTGATAGCTCATCGTGACGCGCATGCCGAAGCTTCCCAGTTCCGCGTACTCCGAAATCGCCCCGGTTCCTGGCAACGGCTGCGGCAGCCGCCGGACTACCAGCCCGATCGCGTCCCGCGCAAACGCCAGATTGTGCGTGGTCACCGGACTCGATCCCGTGTGCTGCACGAATTGCGACCGGAAAATGTAGAAATCTTTCATCTTGCCCACCGCGCCGTCCACCAGAGCGCGCAGCCCGGCTTCCCCGGCCGTGTTGAATTCACTGAATCGCGGAATCTGGCGCAGCGCCGAGTACGCGGTCGGGTCCACCACCAGATACTTCGCCGCACTCGCCGGAACCATCGCCGAAAACAACTCCGATTCCGCCTGATCCACCACCGCTTCGGTCGGCGCCGTCCCGCCCGTTCCCACTGCCGTGTTCGCCGTGAACGACGGATACAGCGACAACAACGACGTCTCGATGTTTTCCGCTATCGCTACCACCGCCGGCTGCATGTACAGCTTCAGCAGGTCCGGCACCGCCAGCACCTTGGTCACGTCCGGGATCTGGAAACTCGCCTCCACGTGCGTGCTCAGAACGATCTGCGCATTGCCCAGATCCGGATTCTGCAGCGTTACCGTGCCCCCCTCCGCGATGTTGTTCGCCACCATCGTCGGCGGAATCGGCACGTTCACCGTGTCCCCCGCCCGCGCCAAAGTCCGTTCGTAGTCGCGATTCACCAGGTTCCCCATGACAAGGTTCCCCATCAAGGCCGGCAGCGCATCAGCCGCCACCAGCTTGACAATCGCAGTCGCGACATTTGTTGAAGTAATTGCTCCCATTTTTTCTCCTGTTTCTGTTCTGATTTAGTTCGCTGCAAGCCTCATGCGCCGCGCAGCGTCAACGCCGCCACGCGAGCCACCTCTTGCCGCACCCGCTCCAACTCTTCCGCACTCATCCCCGGGCGGATCTGGTCGATTTCCACCACCGGCCCCGCCCCTGCATCCCGTTGACCCGCACTCGCCCCGGATCCCCCCGTCAGCCGCGCCGGCAGCAGTTCCGGATTCTCCCCCACGAATTGCGCCAGATACTCGCGCAGCTCCGCTCCGCCCTGCCCCAGCAACCGTCCGTCTTCGCTCCGGTACACGTCGTCTTTTACAGCTTTATAGGCGAGATCGATTTTCCCCACTCCGAGCCGTTGCAGCTCCGCCCGGATCGACGCGCTCCGCTCCGCCTCTTCCGCCTTCGCCCTCGCCCGCTGATTCTCCGCCACCAGTTCGTTCACCCGGGCTTCCAGTCCCTCGCGTCTCTTCCTCTCCTCGCTCAGCTCCCGCACCACATCGCGAAGATCAGTCTCCTGACTTCTGACTCCTGTCTCCTGACTCCTTGCTTCCTCATCCACGTTCGATTTCCTCCACAATCCGGTCCTTCACATCCTGCCGCGCGTCACTCAAAAATTTCAGCGCCAATTTCTTGAAAATCTCTTTCTTTAACGTCGGCGAGTCCACCCCTAACGCGAACAATTGCTGAGCTTCGGTCAATTCCGTCGAAAAATCCGCGATATCGAACTGATCCATCCCGCTGACCGTAATGTCCAGCCCATCTTCGCGAGCCGCCGCGATCGCCTTCAGCACCCTGCGGATGTGATCCTTTACCGCGTCCCCGTATCCCCGCAGCACGTCCTGCGTGATCGAAAAATCCAACTGCTTGCTGATCCCCGTCGTGGCCCCCGCCCGGTCGAGCGACCCGCCCGCCTGCGCCAGGTAACACACCCGGTAGATCTCTTCCTGCAAGCTGGTCAGATTGTCCGCCGCAATCTGGTACACCTTGCCTTCCGGCTCCGTCCACCCGAACTTGTCTCCCGGTCCAAGCTGGATGTAGTAGCTCTCGCCCACCATCTGGCTCCATTCGCGATCCGAATACACCACCGGCATCGCGAACAACCCCATCGTGAGCGCCCAACTCAGCGCGTTCGATTTATTGAAATGCTCCAGCTGTAGTGACCCCGCCCGGTTCAACATCCACAGCCCCTCCGGAATCCGCAACCCGAACAGCGGAACCTGCCGCAGCTTCGCCAACCCGTG